>SLST01000075.1 GCA_007130265.1 Spirochaetales bacterium | reverse complement strand
TTCAGCGCCCGCTCTACAAACTTTTTCATCTTCCCTCAGACCGTTCGCCGCATGGCGTAGTAGAGACCTTCGAGCGCCCGCGACACGGCGATATTGTACGCGTCTACCCGCACGGCGGCGCGTCCGAGCGCCGACCTCCAGACGCCCAGCACCCGCGGCGGAACCGCGCCACCGGATCGCAGCATCGTCCGCATAAGATCCCCCAACTCCTCCAGAAAATAACGAAACCCTTCGCCGGCGCCGAGCGAGGCGATGGTCTGCGCGATCTCGTCGAGCAGCGACAATTCGATGTCGTCTCCTGTGAGACAGCACTCGAGGAATCGTTCGGCGAGCGGCCGCAATCCGCGGCCGTCGATACTGATGAAGTAGTCCCGGATACTCGCGCTGTTCGTCGGCGTATCACGGAAGATACGCTCGATCACGGAACTGCTCTGTTCAGCGTCCCTCGTCGCAAACCCATACGCCCTTGCGCGCGAGAGAATCGTCTGCATCACCGCACCGCGCCGTTGGGTCACTAGCACGAAATACACACCGTGCGGCGGCTCCTCGAGCGTCTTCAGCAGTGCGTTTCTCGACGACTCATGCAGCCGATCGATGTTCTCGATGATCGCTACCTTGGCGGGCCCGGCGGCGGCAAGGTGAGACCAGTGTGAGAGACGCCTCACTACGTGCACAGGAACCGCGTCGAGCGGCTGGACGGCTGCAAGCTTCTCGCAGACCGCCGCAATCGAATCGAGCCCCTTCACGTAGTGGCGATCGTCGGGCAGCTCGCCGTCAGGAAGATAGGGCGAGAGCAACTCCTCGAGCTCTCCTATCAACGGTTCAGCCTTCTTGATGCGTCCCTCTTCACCCTCCCAGAGCACCGGGTCAAAGCGGCGGGTGAGCTTGCGAACCGAGCGTTCGAGGAGGTATCGCAGAGCAACCCTTTTGTCCCGCTTCAGGGCGGTTGCCGCGACCGCGATCTCGCGACTGAAGTACCTCCCTCCGAGCAAGAGCGTGTCCGGGTGTAGCAAGTGACGCTGCTGCAGGCAGCTTCGGCACGTGCAACCCCATGGCACCGAATCATCGTTTCCGGTACAGGTCAGAACACGGGCCAGCTCGAGAGCGGTAGAGCTCTTTCCCGAGTAGTCGGGGCCATGAAAAAGGAGCGTAGGAGGTAAGATGCCGGCAAGCGCCTCAGTCGTCAGCCGGCTGATGACCGGCTCCTGCCCGATAACGTTCTCAAACATTCAGCCGCCCCGTCGCGAGAAAGTCAGCAATCAACGGCAGAAATGGGACCATGAGGCGAGCGAAGAGACTGCCGGCGATCAGCGTCTGGGGCTCGAAGAACGGTTGGATCTGGACGAGCAGGAGGATCACGAACACGAGAATGAGCCCTTCGGCGATACCCAGGAAGAAGCCGAGAGCGTGATCAAGCTTGTCGGCATGCACGCGTTCGATCATCCGATTCAGGCCGCTCTCAAACAGCTTCACGACGAGGTACACGACGAGAAAGAGCCCGAGAAACGCAATGATCTGGCTCCAGATCATCGGCCCAATGTACTCGTCGATGAGACCTGCCACGAGTGCGCTGAAGAGGACCGCGATGACGATCCCGAGAAAAAGGGCCGCGGTGCCCATCAACTCTTTCACGAAACCGCGGATAGCAGCCCTGAAAGCAAGAATCACAACCACGATGGCAAACACAATGTCAATACCGGCGAACTCCATCACGCCCTCCTCGACGATTCAGGCGCCGTTTGAAGGTACCCGGCAACAATGTCGGCGATCCGCTCGGCCGCGTCAACGCTGACGAGCGCTCGCGCGCGGTCGCCCATCATTCGCATCTGATCCTGATCGCGGGCGTATCGGTCAAGCCACGCCGCAACATCGCGGGCGAGTGACTCGGCCGAAGTGAGGCATACCGCGGCCCCAGCGCGTTCGAAGATCGCGGCGTTGCGCACCTGGTCCCCCCGCGACCCTCCCATAAGCGGCACGAGCAGCATCGGAAGCCCGAGCACCGCCACCTCCCACAGGGTGGAGGCGCCGGCGCGGCAGACCACGAGATCGGCGGCTGCAAGTATATCGGGCAACTCCAGGCCAAAGTAGGCGGCCGCGTAATGGTCGCTCCGGCGAACGTCGACGCGATGGCCCGTGCCGGTCTGATGCACGACCCGCCACCTGGTGCTGATCGTCGGCAGCAGACCATCGACAAGCTCGTTGATCTGTCGCGCCCCGAGACTACCACCAAGAAAGAGGACGACCGGTCGGGGATCGGCGACGGAGAACCCGAGATACTGCAGCCCGTCATTCCGGCTTCCCCGCAGTATCTCGTCCCGCAGGGGGTTTCCCGTTACCGTGACACGAGTCTGATACCGTGAGCGGAAGCACTGCCGCGTCGACTCGTAAGCCACGCAGATCTGACGCGAGAATCGCGCGTTGATCCGCGTCGCTAGTCCGGGGTCGGCATCGCTCTCGTGGCTGACAACCGGAACTCCGAGCATACTCGCCGCGACTACCGGCGGCACACTCACGAATCCTCCCTTGGAGAAGAGCACGTCGGGTCTGAGCCTGCGTACGAGCGCCCACGAGCGTACGATGCCCGCGGCGACTCGAAAGAGATCCCAGAGATTCTCGAGGGAAAAGTACCTGCGCAGTTTGCCCGTCGGTATACCGTAGTAGTGAAGACGTCCGGCAACGATCCCTCTCTCCATGCCGGATGATCCGCCCACCCAGACCGCCTCGACGGGAAGCCGCTCAGCGAGCTTCCCCGCAACGGCGAGCCCGGGATAGACGTGTCCGGCCGTGCCCCCACCGGTAAAGAGAACGAGTGGCTTCGTCCTTTGGTCTTGCTTTCCGTGTCTCCGTGCGATATCTCAAGATAGCATGCGACACCGAAGACCGGCAATGATCTGTTCCCTGCTTGCAGCGACGATTGTGGTACAACTCATTGGTGCGCAGACAGTTGCTTCTCCCTCCACCGCGTCTGACGGTCCGGCCGCCGTGCGCGCCGACATCGAGAAGCGGCTTCCACACGCAGAGCTCGACGAAGTTGATCGTCTGATCGTCGAGGGCGAGCTGCTCGAATCCTATCTGATCGAGGCCGACGCTTCGCCAATGCTGCGCTTCGCGCCGCTGTTCCGTGACTCCATACGTTCAGATGTCGCCTCGCTCGAGCCGACCTTCGCCGTCGAGGTCCTGTTTCTGGTTGCCGCTCCCGAGCGCGCACTCCGCATCGATGAGGAACTCGTCACGGTCCTCCAGTCGGTCAGTACGATGGAGGGGATTGAGTACTACTCGCAGAGCCGAGGTAGAATGCGGACCCTCTTTCACGAATCGTATGTCATAGCTGACCCTGAACACCGTACCCGGCTGCCGGATCCCACCGCAACGTCGCTACCCGGCGGCCAGACCATCTACGCCTACCAGCGCGATTCGAGCTTTGGTCGCAACGTGCTCGAACTCACCTACTCAGCCGACGCGGAAGGCGCACGGCTTCGCATGCGGAACCTCACGCGGATGCTCTACCAGGGGATTCTCCCCGCCGTCGGTCCCCACTCGCTCGAGATCGACCTCGTGGTGGTGCCGGTCGATGGGTACATGCTCTTCTACGGCGTGGCAGCCGCGCGAACGGCGGCGCTGTTCGGACTCGAGGGTCGAGTCGAGGCGAGCTTCGCAAACCGGCTCGAGGCCCTCTTCCGATGGTTCCTCGACCGCGTATCGTAGCCTTCAGGCCGCCGAACGTCCGAGTCTTTCAGCTCACGATGCCGACGAGCACCTGGACGCCGCCGATGAGACTTCCGAGCAGCGCGCCGAACAGGTTGATCCACTTCAAGTGTCGCGCGATCACCATGAGTAGCAACTGTTCCACACTCTCGACGTCAAGACTGTCGATCCTCTCAACCACCATGGTGTAGACATCGATCGAGGCGATGATCTGGGGCACCCGGCGTTCCATCACCTTCTGCAGTCTCATCGCGAGGAATCGATCGACTCGCTGTTTCTGTTCCGCGCTGAGCGGCAACACCTTGCCGAGCGGCCGTCGTTCACCCGTCCCCACGTACCGCAGCGCGAACTCCACGACTCGCTCGGCGAGCTGCTCGGCATTCCCTTCCCGGGCGACCCAGCCGTCGACAACGCCGACAATCCGTTGCGTCAGCTCCTCCGGAGACACTCCGGCAACTGCCTCGAGAAGCTCGCCGAGCGATCTCGGCCGCTGTCGATCGAAGAACCTCACCACGGTATCGCTGATCCTCTCCTGTACTTCCTCTCGCCCAAGAAGATCGACCGCGACGACGAATAGCCTCATGACCATACGGTCCGCCTGCAAACCGAACCGCTCGAAGAGCGTGCGAACCCCTATGTCGCCAAGCTGGTAGACCTCCGCCTGCATCGACTCGATCAGACGGTGCCGGTTCTCAGCACTTCTGCCGGCGTCTTCGACGCTCTGAATCAGATCGTTGACAACGGCCGGCATATTCTCGCTGATGTTCCGATCGTACTGTCCGGCCGACACGAGGAACCTCTGCAGGAGATTCAGCCGTCGCAGAATGCGGTTCAGAAGGTCCCGCCCATGGACAGACAGCTCGCGCCGGGTCTTCTCATCGCGGAGAAAAGCCAGCAGAGCTTCGAGAAGCGGGTCATAGAGACCCGGCGCGATCGCGGCGACACGGTCGAGCGACTCCCGGCCGACGATGTCCACGAGCGGTGTGTCCTGCTCGAGATGATCGGCGATCCACCGCTGAATCGCCCTCTCGGCCGTCGGTGCGATCGGTCCGTGGGCGAGCGAGTCTACGACCTGACGAACGAGCGCGTCGGTCTTTGCTCTCGTCGGCAGAATCTGCTCGACCTTCATCGCGAGCGCACCGGTCGCCGTCGACTCCGCGAGGCGATGCACTACATCGGTGAACACGTCAGAGCGGAGGAAGGAGCTCAGCACCACAGCCGCCATCTCCCGCACGCCGCTCTGCACCGTTGCCGCCGACTGGTCTCCGGCACGGCTTCCGGCAAGCACGTCGTCGGTGAAGCGGCTCACGCTTGTTTCCAGCGCCGCAACGAATCCGGGATCCTCAAGACGGCGAAGGAGCACCTCCTCGGTGATCAGCTTCGTCGATACCATTCGAGCAACGCTACGCGCGAGTTCATGCCGTTGCCGTGGGATGATCCCGGGCGTAAGCGGAACCCGAACACCGAGCACCCGTTTCTCGGTCAACGGCCGGAAGAGCATTCGGATCGCGAGTTTGTTGGTCACATACCCGATGAGTGCGCCGAGAACCGGCGGAAGCACGTAGGGAAGCGCTGTCAGAAGGCTTGCGACCATCAGAGGCTCTCCCGCATTCGTGACGCCGCGTCCTGCGCACGCCCGTGCGATCCATGCGGATCCACAAGGTCAGCCGGCGCCCAGCCGATCAACGCCCCATGCTCGAGAAGGTACCAGGCAAGAGTGCGGCCGTCGCCAAGCCTCCCACCGGGCTCGATCGCGAGGATCTCGGCCACTTCGGCCTGCCGGAGGTGCCCTACGATCTGCGCGTCGGTCCGCGGCTCGCGGTGTAGCCGCAGATAGGAGCCGGCGACGACGGCCCACGTCGGCCTGAGCGCTGCGACCGAGGTCAGAGGAAGGTCCGGCAGGTTCGGTGCCCGGTCGCGTGAGCATGAGCCGACGCCCAGGACGGCGATCAGCGCGAGAACGATTGGGCGGACGGGACCCAGCGCGGCTCGATGGGGTTGACCGGCCGCAACGGGCCGTGCATGCTGCATTCTCGTGAAGCGTCTTTCCATGCTCTGTGTGTGTGCGGCGGTCATGGTAGCCGAGCTGCCTGCGGATCTCTCGGTCACCGTCGCGACGCGTCAAGCCGCCTTGATGGTGCAGGATACCCAATTCGCTGCGGCCGTTCAACTGCTGAACGAGCTGCAGCTCGGATTCGGCATCCGCACGGGGTCCCACCCTGTCGCGGGATTGCGGACTGCCGCGGGGGTTGGCGTCGGTCACCTTGGAGCGAGCCGGATGCAGGCCGGGTACCGCTACCGCGGGCTGGTAACCCGGAGTCTGTGGATCGCAGGCGGGTGGGCCTTTGAGAACGGTCTCGGATTCATGGCGCAGGGCCGCGCGAATCTCGCCGCCTACGAGCTGACATCGGTGATCTTCTCCTACGCGGAGGTCGAGCTCGGCCCCAGCCTCACCTCGCCGATCGGACGGCACGCAAGGCTCGAGTGGTCGGTTCCGTTCGTATACCAGTTCCGCCGTGACGTCGACCTCGCCATGGGAGTCGGTGTGCGCGGCGCCTTCGTACTGGAATTCTCGCCTCCACGGCCGTAGACTCGTATGGAGATGCGCGTGCACCGCAAACGGATGCTGATCTATCGCTCGCTGGCTCTTGGCGTTGCAGTTGTAGTACTAGCCGTGATGTCGGCCTGCGGCGGCCGCCCGGGATTAGTGCCCGGCTACGCCATCGTGTACGGCGTGTCGCGCTACGCGCACATCAGTAGCCTCAGCCAGCCCGACGACGACGCGAGCGCAGTCGCCTCGCTCCTGCGACGGCACGGGTACACGCTCATCGGCGACGGCCCGCGCCTCGACGAGGAGGCGACGAAGGAGAACCTCGTTGAGGACTTCCGCGCTGCCGCGGCCCTGGCGGGACCGGACTCATCGTTTTTCTTCTACTTCGCCGGTCATGGATACGGAGGGGGGATGGAGGCGTACTACGGCGATCCCCCGTTTTCACAGGAGTGGGCAGACTATCTCGATTCGCTCGAGGTTACCGGGGCCGCCTCCGGGCGCGAAGGGGTTCCATCGTTCCTGTTTCTTCACGAAGCCGATCCTTTCTCGGACGTGCCGCTCACGATCCGGGAGAGCGTACGAAGCGAAGAACTCGCCTCGCTGTTGGCGGATATCCGCTCTCGGCAGCAGATTGTGGTCATAGACGCATGCCATTCCGGCGGGTTCATCGGCGCCGACGGCTCGCACGATACCGTTCCGTCGTCATATACCGGCTCGGGCGACGGGATCTCGCCTACCGACGCCCTCAACGCAGCGACGCTCTACCTGAACCACGGTGCGCTCGACCTCGGATCTACCGGGAGAGAGGCGTCGGTGATCGCGGCCTCCGGTGCGCATGAGTTCTCGTACGAGGGGGACTGGGCCGGCCTCCCGAACGGCGTCTTCACCCACTACTTCCTCCAGACACCGGCCAAGGCCGATCGCAACCACGACGGGTACATCACCGTCAGTGAGGCGTACGCCTACGCCTCAGCGGCCATCGCGTCGGAGATCAACCACCGGCTGTCAGGCGATGCCCGTTTCCTGCCTCGGGTCAGCGGCGGAGCGGTCGACTTTGTCCTCTTCCGGGCGACCGACCGATGATCAGCCTCCAGACCCAATCTCCTTGAGCTTCGCGACTTCATCGCGTATCACCGCGGCTTGTTCAAACTCCAGATTCTTGGCGTGCTCGAGCATCTCTCGCTCGAGCAGCTTGATGAGCGCGTTTCGCTGCGCACGCACGGTGACATTGTAGCCCTGCTTGAGCACCTCAATGGACTGCTGCTGCGTCACGCGGTGCTCCTCCTTCTCACGCGTCAGGATGTCACGAATGGCCTTTGTTATCGTACGTGGGGTGATCCCGTGCGCTTCGTTGTACGCGAGTTGGATCTCGCGTCGGCGTTCGGTCTCAGCAATCGCCTTCTCCATCGCGTCGCTCATGCGGTCGGCGTACATGATCACCTTGCCGTTGACGTTCCGCGCGGCACGCCCAATCGTCTGGATGAGCGAAGTCGCCGAGCGGAGGAACCCGATTTTGTCGGCGTCGAGAATCCCGATCAGCGACACTTCCGGAAGGTCGAGGCCTTCGCGCAGGAGGTTTATGCCAACCAGCACGTCGAACTTTCCCTGACGCAGCTGGGTCAAGATTTCAACCCGTTCGATGGTCTCTATCTCCGAATGCAGATAACGCACTCTGAGCCCGAGATTCGTCAGATAGTCGGTGAGGTCCTCCGACATCTTCTTGGTGAGCGTGGTCACCAGAACGCGCTCATTCGCCGCAATTCGCTGCCGTATCTCCGCGTACAGATCCTCGATCTGTCCTGCACTTGGTCGAACGACGATCTGCGGATCAACGAGACCGGTCGGCCGGATGATCTGCTCGACCACCCGCGTGCTCTTCTCTACCTCCTCCTCGCCTGGCGTCGCAGAGACGTAGACGACCTGATGGAGCAGCGACTCGAACTCCTCGTACACGAGCGGACGATTATCGAGGGCCGACGGCAGGCGGAATCCGTACTCAACGAGGGAGAGCTTACGACTTCGGTCTCCAGCATACATCCCCCGAACCTGGGGAACCGTCACGTGGCTCTCGTCAATGAAGGTCAGGAACTGATCAGGGAAGTAGTCAAGCAGCACCGCCGGCCGCTCGCCCTCGGATCGACCGCTGAGGTGTCGGCTGTAGTTCTCGATGCCCGAGCAGTACCCCATCTCGTGCATCATCTCAATGTCGTATTCAGTCCGACTCTTCAGCCGTTGCGCCTCCACGAGTTTCTCTGACTGGATGAGCTGTTCGTGCCGGCAGGCGAGCTCCAATCTGATCCGCTCGATCGCGGTGCGAATCTGATCCTGCGGCATCACAAAGTGCTTCGCCGGGTAGACCATCGCCACATTCAGCTCATCGATCGTCTCGCCTCCAACGGGGTCGATCGTACGGATGGAGCTTATCTCGTCCCAGTCGATCTCGATGCGAAAGGCAAGCTCCGCGTACGCCGGGAATATCTCGATCACATCCCCGCGGACGCGAAACCGGCCGCGCTGCAGGACGTCGTCGTTGCGCTCGTACTGCAGATCAATGAGCCTGCGCCGGATCCGCGATATGTCGACCTCCTGCCCCGTGTCGAGACGCAATCTCATCTCGCGGTAGTCGCGCGGGCTGCCGAGGCCATAGATACAGGAGACCGTTGCCACCACGATGACATCTGAACGTTCAAGAAGGCTCGTCGTCGCCGAGAGCCGCAGCCGCTCGATCTCGTCGTTGATCGACGCGTCTTTCTCGATGTACAGATCGCGGCTCGCGACATATGCCTCAGGCTGATAGTAGTCGTAGTAGGAGACGAAGTACTCCACGGCATTGTCCGGGAAGAACTCTTTGAACTCGCGGAAGAGCTGGGCACTAAGAGTCTTGTTATGACTGATGACAAGCGTGGGTCGCTGCACAGCCTCGACTATCTTCGCCATCGTGTAGGTCTTCCCCGAGCCGGTCACACCCTTGAGCGTCTGCGCGCGCTCGCCGCCAAGAATACCCGTGGACAACTGATCGATCGCACCCTGCTGATCGCCTGCCGGCATGTACTCTGCTGCTACACGGAAGGATTGAGGCACGGCCGCCGCCTACTCGAGCCGCAGCCTGGAGGGTCGTTCAACGAGCGTGACCTCGGTGCGTCGCGTCCGCGAGCCCCGCACGTAGACGACCTCAACCGTCTGGCCCGGTCGTGTGTCTTCGAGCGCTTCGAACAGGTGCGCGAGCGTGCGGACGGGCGTCCCGTTAATCTCGACGATGATGTCACCGCCAAGGTAGATCGTCGAGCCGCGACTCTGGATAGGCGCTTGACGGGTCGTGCCGCCCTGCAACCCAGCTTCAGCGGCATTTCCGTCGGGAGTCACCTGGGAGATCAGCAAACCTTCGTCAACCGGCAGGCGCGCATAGCGCACAAGCTGCGGGAAGATCTGTACAGGAGTGAGCTCGATCCAGCCACGGCGCACTGTCCCGTACTCAATGAGGTCGGGAACGACTCGGTGGGCCGTATCCACCGGTACCGCGAATCCGATTCCGATCGAACCACCGCTCTGGGTGTAGATCATCGTGTTGATCCCGATCATATCGCCGCGTGAATCGAGCAGCGGCCCGCCGGAGTTGCCCGGGTTGATGCTCGCGTCGGTCTGTATGAGCCCGTTGATGATGAAAGTGTCATGGCCGCGAATGCTCCGCCCGAGTCCGGAGATAACGCCGGTGGTCAAGGTCCGTCCGATCGCGAACGGGTTCCCGATCGCCATCACGTTCTGTCCGACGCGCAGGTCCTCGGAACTGCCGAGAGGAATCGTCGTGAGCTCACGGCCCCGCGGATCGAACTTGAGCACCGCGAGATCATTTTCCAGATCCGTACCGACCACCTCGCCGTTCAGAGTCGTGCCGTCTGCGAGGGTGATGTTGATCCCGGCGGCACCGTCAACCACATGGTTGTTCGTCAGCACGTACCCTCTGCGGTCGATAATGCTGCCCGAACCGGATTGACCCTGCTGAGGCACCGCCTCGAGAAACCAGTTCAGCGTCAACCGCTGTGTAGAGATGTTCACGACTCCGTCGTTTCGCATCTCGAAGAGCCGTATCGTCTCGAGCTCGTCGGCGCTGAGCCCATTGCCGGGAGATACGGGTACGACCGACGACTGATCGGGACTCGGTTCGAGCTGGAACCTCGGCTCGACCCAAGAGGACGCAGCCGTCTGAGACGCGGGATCGTGACTGCGAGTCAATCCGAGACCGATCGCGAGGATCAAGACGATGAGCCCTGTCGCACCGGAGACGAGGATCAGTTGACCGCGACTGTAGAGCTTCATTGCTGCCTCGCCCACAATATAGCTGCACGTGTCGCCGGAAGCCAAGGGCCCGCCTCACCGGATTGCATCCCCCGGCGCCCACAAGGGCCGCTCCTCTCCGTATCGCCGGTACGAAATCGCCTCAAGCACGTGCTCCTCCCGGATCTGGAGCCCACCGTGGAGGTCGGCGACGGTTCGCGCGACCCGCAATACGGAGAGCGACGCGCGTGTGGACAGACGGAGTTTGCTCGACGCCTCCGCGAAGATCTCCCGGGCCGATCCTGAGAGCGATTGCTCGGCTCCTACCTCGGTTGCCGTGAGGTCGCGATTCTGTTTCGCCTGCTTCCGGACTCGAGTTCGAAACTCACCGGCCTCGCGCACCCGACACGCGATCGCGGCCGACGAGTCCGTCTCGGGGAGTGCCTCGAGAGGCAGCGGTGCGAGGTGCACGCGCAGATCAATTCGATCCAGAAGCGGTCCCCCCAGTTTCCTCCAGTAGCGGTCGACTTCCGCGAGACTGCACAGGCACTCGCGATCGCTACGCCCGAGCAGACCGCACGGGCATTGGTTCGTCGCCAGCAAGAGCTGGATCGCCGCCGGGAACCAGTAGTTTCCCCGTGCACGCACGACTCGAACTCGGTGGTGCTCGAGCGGCTCGCGAAGCCCCTGCAACACCGGGCGCCTGAACTCGAGCGCTTCGTCGAGGAAGAGGGTCCCGCAGTGCGCGAGTGCCACCTCACCCGGGACGTGGGGCATGCGTCCGCCGAGCAGTCCTTCGGTCGAGGCGTTGTGGTGCGGCATACGAAAGGGACGATGCACGAGCAGCCCGTGTCGGCGGGGAGCCTCACCGGCGAGGGAATGGATGCGCGTCACTTCGATCGACTCTTCGCGGGACAGGGGCGGGGCGATAGTCGGATAGAGGCCCATCGCCGCGCTCTTGCCGCCGCCCGGCGGACCGACGACCAGGGCATGGTGTCCGCCGGCCGCGGCGATCTCGAGCACCCGCTTGAGATCGCCTTGTCCACGAAGCTCGCGATAGTCACGCAGCATAGTTCCAGGGGCAGGTTCGGCCGGCTCAGGCGGCCCGACCTTGGGTGCTCGACGGCTATCACCGACACGCTCGAGCATCTCGACCGCCCGGGGGAGCTCCTGGAGCCGACGGATTCCGGTGGTCCGCATTTCAACGGATCGTGCCTCGGCGAGATTGGACCCCGGGACGACGAAGCCGCGGATGCCGGCATCTCGTCCCTCCGCTACCGCAGCGAGCGCGCCTCGAACCGGCCCGACCGCGCCGTCGAGATGCAACTCGCCGATCATCAGAACCGACGTCGCTGCGATCACGGGCAACTGCCCGGACCCCTCAAGGATCGCCGCGGCGATCGCGAGGTCGAATCCATTGCCTATTTTGGGTACGTCCGCAGGGGAGAGACTGACCAATATCCGCTTGACAGGAAACTCAAATCCGCTGTTGCGAATCGCCACACGAGCGCGCTCACGAGCTTCTCGCACCTCGCTCGCGGGCAGCCCCACAATGTCCATCCCCGGAATGCCGGTTCGGCAATCTACCTCGACGGCAACGATGTGCCCGTGGTACCCCCCCGGCGCGTATGAGTAGATCGTCACGAGCCCCCCTCGAGGGGTAGACGCGCATTTTGCCCGGAACTCTTCGATACTATCGCACTCGTCGATCCAGCCGGGCGATCTCCCGCTGCACAAGCCTGTCGCAGCGTTCGTTCAACTCGTTACCCGCGTGCCCTTTGACCCATTCCCAACGCGGATTGACGAGAAGCGTCAACTCGTGCAGACGGACCCACCGATCCTGATTCTTCACCGGCTTGCGAGCCGATGTCATCCATCCGTTCTTCATCCAGGTCGAGATCCATGTCGTAATTCCGTTGCGGACGTACTGCGAATCGGTGTGAACCGTAACATCAGCCTGCGCACCGAAGTCTTCGGTGACCGCGCGCAATGCGCGGATCACCGCTTCGAGCTCCATCCGATTGTTGGTTGTCTCAGGGTCACCGCCGGCGTCTTCCCGCACCGTTGCTTCTTCACCGGACACCGGGCGCAAGACGTAGGCCCAGGCGCCCGGACCAGGGTTCCCGTGACAGCCTCCATCGGTATATACATCAATTCTTTGCACGAGGCATCGTACCACCTTCGCCCCGGTGGGCCAAGCTCGCCGCTGGTTGACCGACCCCGGTCCCCGGGATAGCATGTGCTCTATGGTCTACGAGTTTCAGCTGCGCCGAAACGTCAAGAGCCTCCTCATTCCACTTCTGGCGCTCGCACTCACGCTTGGATCGATCGCCATCATCGCCTTCTACCATGCCCTGCTCGGCATCGTAGTTCTCGTGATCGCCGGGTACTTCTCGTTCTTCCTACTCAAGTACTTCGTCAATACCCTCAAGAGCCACATCCGGACAACGGACGACGGGCTCGTCTGTGCCACCGCCACCGGCACCGAGTCGAGCCTTGGGTGGAATGAGTTGACCCATGCCGGATGGTACACCACCGACCATGGCTACCGGGAGCTCTTTGTGTATGCAGAGACCGACGACCGTCTTCTGACGATTCCGCCGCAGTACAGCGGGATGGAAAATCTGGAAAAGGAGATCGCCTCGAGAAGCGGCATCAGTATGCTGTCGCTCGCGGGTGAAGACATCGACGGGCTCGCCGACGCGCTGCGTGCCCACATCGTACCGGAGAGCGAGCTCATCGACGAGGATTCGGAACAGTCCGAAGCAGGCGGGCGGCACAGCTGAGGCCCGACTCAGGTCTGTGCAACCTGCAGCCTGCCGAGGTGCGGGAGAACGCTCCGAAACGCCGTGTCGAGCGAGTCCATGGATCGCGGGAGGCCAAGCAAGACATACGCCCGCTCCCCACGGAAAACCAGAGGGAGGAACAGCGACCGCTCGAGTACCGCCAGCTGTTGGGGTTCACACAGACCGTGGAAGTACTCGACGTCCACTATAGGCCTGCGGATGAAGAGGGCATAGCGTTTCGCGAGGACATTCCGATACAGCCCGCTACCGCGACTTATCTTCATGGCCTCCGCACAGCTGGTGTGCAGCCCCAACTGATATGACGGAAGCAGACCGTCCTCCCCCTCTACGAACACCATGCCTACGCGAGCGCTCCAGAGTCGGGTAAACCGGACGAGCGACTTCAGAACCCCGCCATCGTTATTCTGGAAGCCCCTCAGGAAACTATCGTAGTCAACGCCGTGCTCACCGAACCGCAGAACTGATTCGCCGGGGCTGTGGGTCGTCGCGGTTTCGGTCTCAGCATCGCGTCGGGCACCGGGCAGCAGATCGTCTACTCCGTCGCCGAACAACTGCTCGATTCCCGACCGCACCTCATGCGTTGCCGGGTTGATCACGGAGTCTACGAGTTCTCCAAGCTCGTCATCCTTCGAGAGCGGTCGATCCCCGTACGCGTCGCGTCCAATCTCGACAATCCCGTTGCGCTCGAGAAACACTCCCTTGTCAACGTTTAGGCGATTCAGCACGTCCGCTATCGTCGCGATCTCGTAGTCGGCGGTGGTGCCCTCTCGTGCGCTCGTGAAGCGGACCTGCCCCTCGGTGTCTGTACCGCCGAGTGACGAGCCTCCTGCAGCCGGCCGCGATAGCTCCCCTGGCCGGTCTGCGCGCCGGTCGGCCGCCTCGGAGCCACGTTCGGCGCGCGCCAGGTCGGCACCCGCGACCGTCTCGACGTTCGGCGGCAGGACCGAACTCCTCGTCCCGCGGCCGAAAGCGAACAGCGGCCCCCCGAAGGTAGTCGTCGTCCCGGCAACATCGGACAAAGACTCGAGTGCTACCGCTTCCTCGTCGACCTCCAGAGCATCATCAGCGTCGGCCACCTCGAGCATCTCGAGCGACTCGTCGGCATCGACGGCGTCGCTCATCGGTTTCTCGGCCCGGGTCGCCGCTCCAGCGTCCTCTGCCTCCTCGAGGTCCTCACCGACCTCAGCCGCATCCAGGGTCTCGAGCTCCTCGAGATCCTCGGCTTCGCCGATCTCCTCAATCTCTCCGACGTCGTCCGCCGGGTCGACTTCGAGCTCTACGAACGCAGAACTCTCACCGTCAACCAACTCAGTATCCCCACTGGTCGCGATGGAAAACCTCGGACCAGGCAGCTCCCGGGCCTCGGCCCGGGCAAGCCACTCGAGTTCGGCGTGCTCATCGAGATTGTCGAGCCCCACTACAGACTCGATCTCTTCGGCCTCATCAAGCTCTTCGGCCTCGTCGATCTCTTCGGCCTCATCAAGCTCTTCGGCCTCGTCGATCTCTTCGGCCTCGTCGATCTCTTCGGCCTCGTCGATCTCTTCGATCTCCGCATCACCCGCGATCTCCTCGACCTCGACAGGCCGAGGCGAAGTCACCGGTTGCGCCTGGATTGCCACCGGTGGTGCTCCGGACGCACTCTGCATCTGTGCGAACCGCGCCGTCAGTTGCCTCACGATCTCCTCGATCCTGTCGACGTCGATCGCTGCAGAAGGACGCTCTTCTGCACGACTGCTGAGGACGGCAATTATCTCATCCCAGCTCTGGTTGATCAGCCGGTCGACCACCTCCTCTTGGGCAGGTTTCACTCGTCCGATACCGCGCCTGATCTCCCGCTGGACCTCCTCGCGTCGGTCCTCGAGCTCTGCCCTCCATCGACGAAAGTCAACCTCCCGACGGTTCTCCATATACTCACGCAGCAGAGCGATCTGAAACCGCTTCACTCGATCCGAAATTACGACAATCGCGTCCTGCCGGATGTTGAGCAGGAGGAAGACGATCAGAAAGGTGGTCAGGAAGACCGCTGCGACGAGGGTGTACCGAAGAAGCACCGGCATGTCGAGCGATGCAGATGGTTCGAGAAAGACAAGGACTCCCCCCAGTTCGCTCTGCACGCCGAACGCCTCGTACGACGCCTGGACAGACTCGTCCGATTCCGAATCGTCCCGCGGAGCAATGGGCCCGGTCAGCGTCCGCCTCCCGTCGACGGTAGCGATGGCAGCCCATTCGTTCGCGGCGGCTTCGGCCAACTGATCGGCAAACCGCATCGGAGCATTCGCGATCACACCGTCGGCATTGACGATTCGAACCACGTCTCCGACACCCATCATCCCTGAGCGGAGAATCGCGGTCCGCAGGTCGAGCGTGTTCACATAGAAGAGAATGATCCCCTGCATCACGCCACCGCTGTCAACGGCGGGTAATCGATAGATGAACTGATTGCGTACCCGCTCCAAGAAGACTCCCGGAGCCGGAAGGGCATCGCCGGTGGGCAATGACCCGATCTCCGGTAGTCGTTCGTAAAAGGCGAGAGACTCAAGGGAGACCGGCTCTTCTGCAGACACCTGATCCGGGCGCAAGTACGTACGTCGGCCACCGGTCTCGGTGAAATCGGCAGGGTCAGAGCTGTAGTGAAGCTCCGTCGCGGCGACGTCGACTATCCGGACACGATCGAGCGATGAGAGCTGTTGCTCCAGGACATCCAGCCGGTTGCGGCGCTCCCGGATCTCGGCCGCGGAAGCATTGACCCGGAACGCCGCCCTGACGGCCGGCTCGATCGTGAACTCCTGGAATCGCGCGATGTTCGTGGCATGGAATCGATCATAGAGCTCTGCGGTCGTACTCGCCCGCAACCGCGCACTCTCTTCCACCCGAGGGATATAGAAGCGAGTTTCGAGTATCTGAAAGCCATCAGCAAACGCGAGGACCGCCAGCGCGCTGAACACGAGAACCGAAACGAGGAGACTGAGCGAGACTTTCTGAGCTCCACTCATACGCGGGTACACACCCTCCCACTACCCTGCATCGTATTGAGTATCGGCGCAACCGACAACTCTCATGATTCGACATAGTGAACCCAGAAAAAAAAAGGGCCCCGCCGAATGGGCGAGGCTCGTTTCTCTGGACAGATCGACTCACGACTCCGTGTCTTCCGACTCTGACCCTGCTTCCGTGTCAGCTACCTCGGAAACATCGTCCTGCGCAACATCCACGTCTGCAGAAGGCGCGGCGGGAGCCGGTGCCGGTGCTTCACTGGCCGCGGCAGGAGCAGCGCCCTTCCGCTTCTTCTCTCGTGACGGCTTCTTCTCCGCAACTTCGTCTCGGACAAGCTCCAGGAGGACCATTTCGCTCGCATCGCCCGCACGGCGTCCGATCTTCAACATGCGCGTATAGCCTCCGGGCCGTCCCGCAAACCGAGGACCAATCTCGACAAACAGCTTCGCGAGAATTTCCTGATCCTTGACGTCTCGCCCGACCATCCGACGATTGTGCACGCTGTCCACTTTCGCGCGGGTGATCATCTTCTCAGCGGTCCGGCGGATTTCCCGCGCCTTCGCCTTCGTTGTCCTGATCCGCTCATGTCTGAAGAGCGAGGTAACCATGTTCCGATGCAGCGCTTTGCGATGCGCCGGTTTGCGTCCAAGCCGGTTGAACCCAACTCTATGCTTCATTCTCTTCGTCCTTCTTCTTCTTCATTCGGACTGCCTGGCGCAGTTGACTATAGTCAGTCATACCGAGGCTCAGATTCCACTCATTCAGCTTCTCTTTGATCTCCTGAAGCGACTTCTTCCCGAAGTTTCGCGTCTTAGCGATATCCTCCTCGGTCCGCGTAGTGAGATCCCCAATCGACCGTATGTTGGCATTCTTCAGACAATTGCTCGATCGGACGCTGAGCTCGAGTTCTTCCACCGGCGTCTCGAGCAACTGTCGTATTCGCTCCTCTTCCTCGTCCGCATCCTCATCGCCAAGGATATCACCCTCGTCAAAGTTGATGAAGATGGAAAAATGGTCCTTGGCAATCTTCGCAGATTCGGCAAGCGCATCTTCGGGTCGGACTGTCCCGTCGGTCCAGATCTCCAGGATCAGCTTGTCATAGTCCGTACGCTGTCCAACCCGGGTGCTCTCGACTTCGTAGCGTGCACGCCGAACAGGTGAGAAGATCGCGTCCACCGCGATCGTCCCGATCACCTCGATGTACTTCTCGTTCAT
>SLST01000227.1 GCA_007130265.1 Spirochaetales bacterium | reverse complement strand
TCCCACTCGGAGCGGAAGAGCGTGATACGCTCGGCGAGCCGGGCGACGAGCGCGTCGGTTTCCCCTGTCTCCCCGACGGCGACCAGGTTCGACAGCTCATGCGGATCGTTGTGGAGGTCGAACAGCTGCGCGTAGTTGTGATCCTCGAAGGAGTAGAGCACGAGTTTGTGACGTCTGTCCTTCGCGCTGCGGATGGTATCGCAGTAGGCGAAGTAGAGCTCGTCGCGGACCCGCGCATCGGAGCCCTGGAGAGCCGGCGCGAGACTCTTCCCTTCCACCGTCTGCGGGGTGTCCACGCCGATAAGCTCACAGATCGTCGGGTAGATATCAAGGAGATAGACATACGCGTCGCGGGTCTCCCCCGAAGGAATCCCCGGACCCGCGAAAACGAGCGGCACGCGGATGCTGTGCTCGTAGTGGTTCTGCTTGCCGAGGAGTCCGTGCTTGCCGCAGGCGAGCCCGTTGTCACCGGCGAAAACGAAGATCGTGTTCTCGTACTCGCCGCGCGCCTCGACCGCCTGCACGATTCGTCCGATCGCGTCATCGAGGTGCGTGACCATCGCGTAGTACTCGGCAATGTGGCGGCGAATCTCGTGCTCGGTCCTTGGATAGGCAGCGAGTACCTCGTCGCGGATGTCGTGCTGCCCGTACTCGAAGCTATGCTCGGGAGCAAACGACTCCGGGAGTGCTATGTTTGCAGGGTCATAAAGCTCGAGGTACTCCTGAGGCATGCTGCGAGGATCGTGCGGAGCGAGGAACGAGGTATAGGCGAAGAACGGTTCGTCGCCGGTGCGACTCCGGATGAACTCGATCGTATGGTCGGCCACGATATCGGTGGAATGCCGGCCGAAGTGGATGTGATCGACGTGCCGGTGCTGGACGGTGTTGCGGACGAACGGGTCATTGATGTAGGGCGCGACATTGTCGTACGCACCGGTCGGATCCCAGTCGCACATCGGGACGTTCCAGTGATCGGCCATGCCCCCGAACATCACCTCACCGCCTGCGGTGAAGCTGCGCGCGTACGACTCGGGCCCGTTATGCCACTTCCCGGTTCCGAACGCCGCGTAGCCGGCCGACTGGAGCGTCTCGCCGAGCATCGTGTGCTCCTTCGGGATCGACTCACCAGCGCCCTGGAGGTGGAACAGCGTGCGCCCGGTGTGCAGCATCGCGCGGCTCGGCATGCAGATCGCGCCGGAGGTACCGGACGGAATGTGCGCATGGGTGAAGCTCGTGCCTGCGCGCACGAGCCGGTCGAGATTCGGCGTACGCACCGCCGGATTGCCGAGCGCGGCGATTGTGTCGAACCGCTGATCGTCGGTGAAGAGAAGAACGATGTTCGGCTTGCTGCCCATGGAGACTCCTTGAGAGATATTCCTCTCCCAACCTTACAGGATCACCGCCACGCAGCGCAATTGCCGGATCCCGCGCCGGACCCCTGAGACTCCCGGGTGGCTATCTCACGTCTGTGGGAGAGCCGATTGCGACCAGCCGGCTCATCGCGATCGGCTCACCGGCGATCGACTCGCCCGACAGATCGCCGCGGACGATCAGGCCACCGAGGTCGAGCACCGGCACCGCACATCGATCGATGATCGCGGTATCGCTCGTTGCGATCACGCCCGACGCCGTCGCCGCGACGACGGCGTCAACACTCGCCTCGGTACCCGCGGTCAGCGAGGTCGCCCGAATCGTCTCGAGCCGGCTCCAGATACGCTCGATCTGTGAGGCCTGGTCGCGGCTCCACGGCAAGGGGTCGTCGAGCAGAATTCTCACGCGGTGGAGGGAGAGCGACGCGAGTGCGGAGCACAGCATGGTCGCGATCCGGGAGAATCGCTCGTCACGCGGGAGACGCGCCCTCGTACCCCCGACGTCCCGAACGAACCCGTCGGTGGCAAGCACTACCGGGCGTCCGGCCAGAGCGTTCCAGATCGTGAAGAGTACGTTGTGCCCGTCGACGGTCAGCTCGGTCCGGGCGAGATCGTGGTTCACGATACGCGAAGCGCGCCGTCTCGAGTCGTCTCGTCCGAAGACGCCGCGGTAGAGCATTCCGCGCTCGGCGCCGGTGAGTCGGTATCGGTCCCCAACGAGCTTCAGTCCGCCCTGATCCGGGTACCCCCGATCGAGCAGCCACCGGTAGTCGGAAGCAGCCGACGCGAGTTCGCCGCTTGGGTTCATAGGCATGACCCCGCGAGTATACCACGTCCCGGCCGGGAGTCGTCCTTGACCCGCGACCGGGTGGGCGCTATGGTGACCGGAGTGCGGCGACAGGAGCGCACGACTCCGGAGAGAGGACGCTCAGCGATGAAAGGCGGGACGAAGTGGATGCGCATGGCCATGACCGGCCTCTCTTTCGCGCTGCTGGTACTACTGTTCCTGCTGCTGATCGATGTGCTCACGCTCGCGGTTCGGGTTCTCGCCGGATTCTCGGCCGTCATTGCGCTCTTCGGCATCGTCACGCTGGGGGTGATCGCCCTCGTTGCGCCGGCGATCATCTACGCCGCGTACGCGAAACGCGATGCGCAGAGGCTCCTGACGATTCGCTTTCTCCTTGTCACGGGCATTCAGGGGGTGCTCTTCTTTCTGACGGAGGTCGGCCGGCGAGCGCTGCTTCATACAATCGGCCCGGAGGTCGCTCGGGCCGCGCTCGGGCCGCAGAATCACCTTACCGCAATCCTCGGGATCGGAGCCGGATCGCTGGCGCTCGGAGCGGCGTGGATTATCCGGCGCCGGTCATCATGATCGGCAAAAGGGGGGTCTCTGTGATCGAGTATTGGTCGTTGCCGTCCAACGCGCGGGTTTTCCAGACGGATGCTCCCGAGCAGACGAAGCGCCTCTCGGTCCAGGCGCCGCGCGGTGGGACGTGTTCATTTCAGGTGCACCTGCGTCTCACCGACACGCTCACGCCGACCTGGATCGACGCGAAGGTGAAGACGCGATCGAACCTCCAGGTGCGGATACGGCGGATCGGCTACGTCCCGATGCCTCACCGCAACACCGCCACGCCGCCCGAGGAAATCGACCACTACTCCGGGCTTCCGGGCTACGTCCCCGACCCGCTCTTTCCGCAGACGGGGCAGCTCGCGACGGCAGATCTCAACTACGGCTACTGGATTACGGTCACGGTACCACGCGGCGTACGCGCCGGCACGAAGGAGGTGACCGTCGAGCTTTTCGCCGGCGAATCGAAGGCACCGGTCGGCAGAATAGTCGCGCGGATCGAGGTCGTGCCCATTGATCTCGCTCCGCGACGCGACTTTCCTGTCACGCACTGGTTCTACACCGACGCGCTGTGTGACTGGTATGGCGTCGATCCCTTTGTCGAGGAGTTCTGGCCCATCTGCGCACGATACCTGCGCAACTACGCCGACCACGGACTCGACACGGTCTACGTCCCGGCCTTGACTCCGTCGCTCGACGGCGAGAAACGCCCCACGCAGCTACTTCGAGTCACTCCTGCGAAGGACGGCGCCTACAGGTTCGACTGGAAGACGGTCAAGCGCTTCGTGGACCTGGCCCGCTCCTGCGGAATAACCCGGTTCGAGTGGCCGCACCTCTTCACGCAGTGGGGCGCGGATCGTGCCGTTCTCGTGTATCGTGGTCTAGGCGGCTCCGGAGAGCCGTTGTGGCCGCGTACGACGCCGGCGACATCTGAGACCTATCGCCGCTTCCTCGGCGCGTACCTGCCGGCGCTCAAACGGTTCCTGGACAAGGAGGGTATCCGCGAATCCTCCTACTTCCACGTCTCCGACGAGCCGCATCGCGATCATCTGGACAACTACAAGGCAGCGCGGGCGATGCTCCGGGAACTCGCTCCATGGATGCGCGTGATGGACGCACTCTCCAATATCGAGTTCGCGCGTGAAGGACTCACGGATCTGCCGGTACCGAGCATATCAACGGCGATCGAGTTCAAGAAAGCCGGAATCCCGAGCTGGGCATACTTCTGCTGTTCGCCGCGAGGGAACTACACCAACCGTCTTCTCGACACGCCGCTCGCAAAGATTCGGGCAATCGGCTGGCTCCTCTATCACCACCGTCTTCTCGGCTTCCTGCACTGGGGGTTCAACTACTGGTACAAGTCGCAGACGCGCGAGCTGATCGATCCCTACACCGTGTCGGACGGACTGAAGTGGCCGAACTGGGCTCACGGCGACACCTTCGTCGTCTACCCCGGACCCGAGGGCCCGGTTGATTCGATTCGCTGGGAGGTTTTTTGCGAGGCGCTTCAGGACTACACCTTGCTGCAGACGCTGGGTGTGGACCCGGACGACCCCGTGCTCACTCCGCTTCAGGACTTCGAGGTCTTTCCCCGAGACCCGGAC
Source organism: Spirochaetales bacterium (assembly GCA_007130265.1). GTDB lineage: Bacteria > Spirochaetota > Spirochaetia > DSM-27196 > SLST01 > SLST01. Next base: position 690 of record SLST01000227.1, on the reverse strand, counting down.
TGGTTCGCATCCGTCCGGAAGGAGCTCATGCAACGTCGGCTCGAGCGGTAGGCTCTCAGCCCGGACGCGCCGCGGCGCGCAGTCTGCGGAAGTAGTGGAGCTCAACGGCACCGGCAAGCTCGAGGATCTGATCAATCTCGCCGCGAGAGAACTGGCGGGAGAGCTCCTGTACATCAAGCGCAACCGAGCGAACGTAGTCGAGAGCGGCCGCATCCGAAGGGTCGTCACACTGGTCGCGAAGCGACTCGACCACCTCCAGAGTCGCGGCCATCAGCCTACGGTCTGCCCCGAGTCGGACGATCTTGTCGGTAAGGCGAACCATCTCTCGGATCTCGTGTTCTTCCACGCAGGCATAGGCGCGGCGGAACAGCTCGTCGGGCGGATCATCGTTTTCGCCGGCCTCCTCGAGGTCGTCGTCGTCAAGCTCGAAGGCTGCGTCGATCACGCGCTCCTCGACTTTTCGCGCACGCTGGTATGCGGTGATCACCTGCAGCCCGGCCCGACTGACGCCGGCGATCCGTGTCCCGTGGCGCATGATCAGCCCCGGCAGGCGCGGAAGCATCGATATCACCGAGGATGAACTGCTCAGGATCTCCGTGACCGCTTCCATGTGCCGTTCCTGATGCCGACGCTCGCCACCGACCGGATACATGACCCGCTTGAAGAAGGTCTTCACCCGCTCGAGGTCTT
>SLST01000185.1 GCA_007130265.1 Spirochaetales bacterium | reverse complement strand
TGATCCATATCATCCTCCATGAGCCGGCAGGTTCCGGCTGAAAAAACGAATCCAGTTCCGGTACATGATGCCCTCGATCTGCCCGGTTTCGTAGCCTCGGTTGCGGAGCATCTGCGGAAGCTTCTGCAGATCGGCAATCGAGCGCAGATCGTACGGCGTCTGCTCCCACCCGTAGAGCCCGTCAAGGTCGCTACCGATGGCGACGTGATCGGCGTTCCCGGCAAGGTTGCATATGTGGTCAATATGGTCAACGAGCGCACCGAGCGAGACGACGTCGGGCTGCGTCACCCCACGCTCCCATCCCGGGTAGAGCATCCACGCGTCGCATGCGACGCCGATCACGCCGTCCCGCTCGACGATCAGCCTGAACTGCTCGTCGGAGAACTGGCGGTCCCCGGGCACGAGGTGTCGGCAGTTGTTGTGGCTCGCGAGGACGGGGCCGGCGAACGACTCGAGCGCTTCGTAGAAGGAGGGTTCGCTGAGGTGCGTCAGGTCGAGCACGAGCCCGAGCTGCTCGAAGGCGCGCAGCAGATCGCGGCCGTCGGAGGTCACGCCTGCGGTTGACCCCGTGCCGCCTGCGTACCTTCCCTCGCCGTAGTGGACGAGACTCGCGAACCGCAGGCCGCGCTCCCACCAGAGCGCCGCCTGGTCGGGGGAGAGCACGGGGTCTGCACCCTCCATGCTCAGGATGCAGCCGATCGGCGCGGGCGAGCCCGACGGTGTGGAGCCGTCGCTGTCGGATAGGCCGCTGTCGGATAGGCCGCTGTCGGCAAGGCCGCGGTCGGCTGGGCCGACGTGCTGTTCGCGGACGAACGCGTCGAGCTCCTTCGCCGTCGTGATGATGCGAAGCTCGCCGCGCGCGGCGAGCAGCTCGTAGTAGGCGATCTGCGCGAGACCCATCGCGTGCGCTGCCTCGCCGGTCGCGTAGTCGATCGCCGACCGCGGAACCGCGGCGGCGCTTCGGATCTCAGGACGAACCCGGGCGAGCACCGTCGGCGAGCAGAGGCGTACCCCGGCGCGCCTCATCTCCGGCAGGCTCAGCGTGGGGCGCCCACGATACGGCAGATCGTCCATGCCGTGCTCGCTCCCGGCGAGCGCCTCGAGCGGGAGGAGGAGATCCCGGTCGAGAAAGAGCGCGTTCGAGGCGAGATCGAGGTGGGAGTCGAAGATCGGCATCGTCACGGGTGTACCCTCATTCCCTTGATCGCCCGGTCGCGGGCGGTGATAGGCCAGGTCTCGGTCGCGCTCCCGGATCCATCCACGACCACCGCCTGCGCGTGGAGCGCGACGCTCGGACAGATGTGCCGGGGAAGCACGTAGACCTCCTCGCCCGACGACGGCATCCGGGCGGCATCCCGCGCACTAAGCCGGAAGACCCAGTGCTCTTCGCTCTGCCCGAGCGGCTCGGCGTTCGGAAGATTGAGGATCGTGCCGCGAGGCCCCGCCGGATCGGCGGCGATCGCCTTCGACCCCACGTCAATGGTGATTAGACCGGCGCCGGGACGGCTGACGACCCGACCCAGGATCAGCGCCGCCGGGGAGAACTCGAGATCCGGGTACCCCTCGAGATAGCCCCAGTCGTGCAGAAAGCAGGTGCCGGGAGAGAGCTCGAACTCGGGCGCGTCGTCGGCGTAGCAGGGGAAGGTGGGCGTCCCCCCGGCGATGATCCGGGGGATCTCGACGCCGTCGGCCCGTAGCGTGTCCGCCATCTCGCGCACCGTCCTGATCGTCGGCCCGACGATCTCGCGCCGACGCGTCAGGTCGCGCTCGTGGACGTGTCCGTCGTAGGCGTGGATCCCACCGGGGCGCAGGTGGGCGTGGGCGTCGATCCTGCGGTAGAGCGCGAGCGCCTCCTCCACCGACGAGGCGCCGGTGCGGTGCATGCCCACATCGAGGTCGAGCACCGCCTCTATGACCAGCCCGGCCTTCGCGGCGGCGCTGCCGAGGAGCTCGAGCGTCGGCACGCTTTCGACGGTCGGCCTGAACGACGCGCCCGGATACGTGCGGCAGAGCTCGGTGAGCAGGACCAGGTTCGGACCAACCATGGGATAGGCGATGACGATGTCCGTCACGCCCGCGGCGGCGAGCATCGCCGCCTCCGCGAGCGTGGCGCACTTGAACCGCGAGATCCCGTGCTCGCGCATGATCGAGACGACCTGCGGACACTTATTGGTCTTGACGTGGGGTCGCAGCCGCTGCGGCGAGCCGGCCACCCGGACCGCCTCCGCGGTGTTCGAGCGGATCCGCTCGGGGTAGAAGAGGAGCGTCGGGGACGGTATGGAGCCGGCGTCGGCGACTCGGTACCAGGCGTCGGTGTCGCTCATGCCGCATCGTACCGTGATTCCCAGGCGCGTGCAAACCGTGCCGTCGGCCGCGCGGTCGGTAAGGGTATACAACCGGCATGCCGATCGCCTATGCTGAGCAGCTCATGAGTACCGAGGTGGTTATCAGTCGAGTCGGCAGCGGGTCCCGCGAGGAAGACGAGTTCATCCGCTTGCCCTTCAGGATCTACGAAGGCAGCACGCACTACGTGCCGTGGTTCGACGCGTCGATGCGGGCGATCATCGGGCGAAGACACCCCTACTTCGAACACTCCGACGCCGAGTTCTTCCTCGCGCGGCGGGGCGCGACGCCGGTGGGGCGCATCGCGATGCTCGAACCGAAGCGGTTCAACGAAGTACACGACACCCGTGAAGCGCGGTTCTACTTCTTCGAGACGATCGACGATCAGGCGGTTGCCGACGCGCTGTTCGCCCACGCGGAGCGATGGGCCGGCGACCGCGCACTCACGGAGCTCGTCGGCCCGCAGGGCTTCTCGAGCTTCGCGGGAGCCGGTGTGCTGATACACGGGTACGACCGCACCGCCTCGATGACGATGATGCCCTACCACCACCGCTACTACCGAACGCTCGTCGAGGCGGCGGGCTTCGAGAAGCTCCGTGACTTCCACAGCCCTTACCTCGAGACCGGGAAGCACGACCTCTCTCCGGAGTACCTGCGCCTCGCGCAGATCGCGATGAAGCGCGGCCGGTTCCAGGTCCCGGTCTACCGCACGAAACGCGCTCTGCGCGCGCTCGCGGAGGAGTTCCGCGAGGCGTACAACGACGCGTGGAGCGAGCGCGAGGTGTTCACGCCTATCACCAGGTCGGAGATGAAGCAGATCGTCGACGACCTCCTGCTCGTCTCGCGGCCCTCGCTCATCCGCGTCCTGCGCTCCGGCGAAGAGATCGCCGGCTTCGTGCTCGCGTTCCCCGACCTGAGTCGGGTCATGCAGAAGGCGCGCGGGCGCATCAACGCTTTGACCTACCTCCGACTCCTCGTGGCGAAGTACACCTCCCGCCGCTTCATCATCAACGGCTTCGGCCTGCGGCACCGCTACCGCAAGGCGGGCGGGACCGCAATCCTCTTCAACGAGATCACACGGGTGCTTAAGGGCTTTCGGGTCATTGGCGCCGAGATGACGCAGATCGCCGACGACAATGACCTGATGATGGCGAACGTCACGCGCCTCGAAGCGGACATCGTGAAAACGCACCGCGTGTACCGCCGGCGAGTGCGCGAGACGACCGTGACAGAAGGTCCCGACTCGGTCAAAATGGGTACATGGGCCTGATACTGAGCGGAAGAACACAGATGATGGACTCGTACCCGGCGCCGCAGGCACTCGAGCGAATGCACGAGCTCGGGTTCGCCGGAGCCGAGATCTGCGTTGAAAACATCCGGTTCGAGGTACGCGATGAGCTGATGGACCGCAGCCACCTCGCTGAGGTCGCCGCGGCGGCCGCATCGTGCGGCTTCAAGGCATGGAGCTACAGCTATCATGCCGACTATCTCCGCGGTGACGACGTCCTCGAGCGCACCGTGGAAGCGATTCGGCTCACCCGCGAAGCGGGCACCGATACCTTCGTGTTCTCGGGAGGACGGTCGGACAAGACCGCCGACCCGCAGGCGGAATGGCGACAGCTCGTCGAGCGCACCCGGATACTCGCCCGGGAGGCCGAGGCGTGCGACGTTCGGCTCGCACTCGAGACCGAACCGGGGTTCATCTGCGGCACGACCGCGCAGCTTCTGAGGCTCCGCGATGAGATCGGCTCGGATGCGCTCTGCGCGAACATGGACATCGGGCACGCGTTCCTCTGCGATCGCGACCCGCTCGAGGCGATCGCGCAGCTCGGGGAGCTGATCGTGCACTGCCATCTCGAAGACATGCGGCGCGGGGTGCACGACCACCTCGTCCCGGGGCGCGGCGACATGGATCTCGCGGCCTTCGTCTCCGCGCTCGAAAACGCGGGCGTGAGCGGTCCCGCGGCGCTAGACCTCTACGGTTACGACTACGAGGAGGTCGCGCCGCAGGCGCTCGAGTACCTCTCGTCGATCCGAGGCGCCTGAACGTCGAGCGCCCGAACCCGCCGCGGCACGCCGCTCAGTTTGCCGGCTCGAGCCGGAGGATCGGCGCGTTCGACGCGTCCACGAGCACATAGATCAGCCCGTCCGGTCCGACCGCGACATCGCGGATCCGCTGGTCGCGATCGTCGAGCAGGCGCTCGGTCGCGACGACGCGGTGGCCGTCGATGCGCACCCGTCGCAGGTGCCGATCGACGAGCGACGAAACGAACAGGTCTCCGTCCCACTCAGGAAAGGCCGATCCGGTGTAGAACGCCATGCCGCCCGGCGCGATCGCGGGCGTCCAGTCCATCACCGGATGCACGACATCGCTGCTCTCGTCGTAGTCAGGGATGCGTGCGCCGGAGTAGTGGTTTGCCCACCGGTAGTTCGGCCAGCCGTAGTTTCCTCCGGCCTGAACCACGTTGAGCTCGTCACCGCCACGGGGACCGTGCTCACTCTGCCAGATCTCTCCGGTCGACGGGTGGACGGTCATCCCCTGCGCGTTGCGGTTGCCGTACGTGTAGATCTCATCACGCACGTCCGCGCGATCAACGAAGGGGTTATCCGGGGGTACCGACCCGTCGTCGAGGAGCCGCAGCGTCGTTCCCACGTGATCGCCAAGATCCTGGG
>SLST01000210.1 GCA_007130265.1 Spirochaetales bacterium | reverse complement strand
TACCACGACGATCCTCTTCCCGCAGCGCGATCAGGCAGCGTCGACCGAGCTCTTTGTCGTCGGCACTGCCCATGACAACGAGGCGGTCGCTGCCGTCGAAGCGCGGATCAACGACGGAGCCTTCGTTCGCGCGAACGGCGCCGAGTTCTGGTCGGTGCGGATGCCGCTCGCGAACCTGGCGGACGGACCGCACACCGTAGGTGTTCGCGCGATCGACACGAACGGCACCGTCGGACCGGAGTCAACCGAACGATTTCTGGTCAACACCGAGCCGCCGGTGATCGCGCTGCGAAGCCATGACAGCGGCGTCTTTGTGACGACCCGAACGACGGTGGAAGGGGTGGTATCCGACGCGAACGGCGTTCAGGGACTCACCCTCGTGACACAAGATGAGCGGCAACCGCTCTCTCTTCGGGGACGAGGAGCCGAACAGAGCTTCTCGTTCCGGATCGACCCGCGCGACCTTGTGGACGGACCACACGTATGGTGGCTCGAGGCAAGCGACCGAACCGGGCAGATCGCGACGACGCCGTTCCTCTTCTTTGTCGACACGCAGCCACCCGAGCTATCGATTCTCTATCCGGGTCCCGAGGACCGGGTCGACGCGCAACTGCGTTTTGTCGGCCGCGCGACCGACGCGGTTGGGGTCGCATCGCTGCGCTACGAGCTCAGCTCGGGCGATGCGGGTGAGATCCCACTCACGCCGGGCGACCCGTACTGGACGCTCGCGGTCGATTTGCCGCCGGCAACCCGCGGCAACGTCACGGCGACGTTCGTGGTGATCGACGTGGCGGGCAACGAGCGGCGAGAACGGCTGCGTCTTTCTCTAGATCAGGCGGGCGACCAGCCCATCGCAGTCGTCGGCGAGCCGGCCGACGGATCGGTCGTCGCCGCGGCGACGTTGACCGGGCACATCGTTGATGACGACGGCGGGGCGCAGATCGAGTACACGATCAACGGCGGTCCCCCGACGCGCCTCGACGCCATGTTTGGATTCTCAGTGCCGCTGGATCTGATGCCCGGACAGCACGATCTGCGCGTCCGTGCCATCGACAGGTACGGCCTGGTCGGTGACGAGGTGCGCCGACGTTTCCGGGTCGCGGCACCGCTCCCGCACATCTCGCTCGAGCGCATCGTTCGCGACGACGGAGAAGAACCGTACGAGCCCGGCTTCGTCGTGGGCGACAGAGAACGCGTATCGATCGTCGGTCGGGTTGCCGGAGCGAGCTCGGGCAGGATTGACCACCGGATTGGTGAGGCATCCGGCACCGCGACCCTCTCCGGCGACGGATCGTTCTCAATCGCGATTCCGCGCAATACCGGCCCCGCGACGGTGCCGATCGAGATGTCGTTTCAGAATGAGATGGGTGATGCGGTGCGGTATCCCGGCTTCTTCGTGCAACTGCCTCCGGACGTCGATGGTGCCCGGGTTAGCCCCGATCAGATCCTCGCGCCCGGGCTGATGCTGACCGGGCGCGAAGGCGGCACGGGGGGCGAGCCGCGACCACCTGAGCTGTATCTGCCGGTTGGCCGAACGCATCAGTTCCTCGCCGTCGGCGGGCCCGCGACCGATGCCGAGATCGTTGGTGACGCTCCGTTCCTCTCCGTCGTTCCGCGCGGACAGGCCGTCGTGATTACCGCATCGTCTGACGGTGCAGCGGAGTCGATCCGCCTCCGGGCTCGCGTGGGGGGACGCGAGGTGGAGAGTGTCTCGTTTTCCGTCCGAACGTCGAATGAGCCGACGCGCGTCGATGGTGTGCTCGGACTTGTCGGTTCATGGCATGCGCACGCCCCCGAGGTTTCGGCACGCGTTACCGATCCGGTGGGCGTCGTCGACGTCGAAACACGGATCGTTCGCGTAGCCACTGCGACCGGGACTGAGACGAGGCCGGTCGGCGACGGCGGATGGTCGCGCGCGGACTGGACCGGGGACGGTACGGTTACGGCAACGCCGTCGCTGCCGGCGGAAGACGGGCTCGCGCTGGTGCAGATCCGCGCGACGAGCCGTGCAGGCCGCGTCACAACGGCGTCGGTTCCGATCGTCGTGGATCGTTCACCACCAAGCCTTCGGAGTCTGACGCCGATCGACACCGACACGGTAAACGGCACGATCACCTTCGCCGCGATCCTCGACCGACCGTCGACAGTCGCCCACGTCACCGCGGTCGACCCGGGCAACACAGACGATCAGAGAGTCAGCCTGCCGGTCGACGCGCTTGTCGCACGGCGCGCGCCGGTTACCGACCGGGCACCAGCGATGGCACTCACGGCAACGAGCCGGGCGGGTGTGGAGCGAGTCGTGTCGCTCCGCGCGAACACGGACGAGGAGGCCGACCGGCCAAGGCTCATCCTGCAGGTGCCCGAGGAGCGCGCCGCTGTCGACGGCAGCCTCCGGTTGTCGGGCGTACTGCTCGACGACGACAAGCCGGCTGCGATCACGTATTCGATAGCTGGGAGAGAGCCAAAGCGCGTTGCGACCGACGGTTTGTTCGACTTCGATGTGCCGCTCGATCAGTTCACCGACGGCGAGTACTCGCTTGAGGTAATCGGGTACGACATCGGCGGAACCGCCGGCGAACCGGTTCGTCGGACGATCGTGGTATCGAGCAGTCGACCGGTGACTACGCTCGTGCATCCGGATATCGATTCCTTTCAGAACGGTGTGATCACTCTTCGCGGCGCGAGCCACGACCCGAACGGAATCGTGCGCGCTTCGGTAAGCACCGACAGCGGTGCGTCATTCGATGATGCGACGATCACGGTGATCGAACGATCCGAGCACGACACCGCGCCGGCTACGACGCGCGAGTGGACGTACGACCTCGACACGACCCTCCTCGCAGACGGTACGCATTCGCTGCTGTTGCGAGCAGTCGACGGAGCGGGACACGAAGGGCTACTCGCGACGATCATCAACGTCGACAACTCATCGCCGGTGATTGAGCTCTCTTCTCCGGCGGATGGCGAGCACGTCACTGGCACGCTCGTGATCGACGGCCGGGCCGACGATCTGAACCTTAGTGACGTGCGGATCGTCGCCCAGCCGCTCGATAGGTCGACGGAGGAAACCGAGCTGATTCGATTCGACCGATCCGGCCCGTTCGGTCTCGCGCTCGACGCATCCGAGATCGAGCCGGGTTCGTACAACATTCGCGTTGAAGCGCACGACCTTGCAGGGAACGTAAGCCACGTCTCCCGCAACATCCGGATCGACGTGCGAGGACTGGCCGCTCCCCGGATCGTGCTGCCCTTCCCGGGCCAGTCGCTCCATAGCTCGGTCGATGTCATCGTGGAGTCACCAGCCGAGTATGGACCGGTAACTCTCTTCGCAGAAGGCAGACCGCTCGGAGAGATCGAGGTTGACCACAGAGGACGCGGCTTCTTCCGCATCGACGGAGACCGTTTGTCCGACGGATCGGTCACGTTGACGATCCGGACCGATGCGCCCGCGGCGGACACGCTCCAAAGCGATGCTCGGACGGTTTCGTTCACACGTCTCGGGCCATGGATAACGGTGGACGGCCCGGAGTTCCTCGATTTCGTCCGCGATCGTCCGTTCTTGACCGGCCGCGCGGGCTACGCGCTCGATTTGCCGGACGGCGCAGACCGCGCGAGTGACCGTGAGCGCAGCAGGATCGCCGACGAGCATCGTGTGCAGTACGTCGAGGTCAGCACGGACAACGGTGAAACCTGGAGCCGAGCGCGAGGGAGCACCGACTGGCAGTACCGTGTCGACACGACAGAGCTCCCGGACGGAAGGCTCAACCTGGTTGTTCGCGCGGTTTTCGCCAGCGGCCACACTGCTACCCGCCGGCACGCGGTCATCATCGACGAGCAGCCGCCGACGGTACGGTTGCTGCAGCCGAGCGAGCGCGATCGATTCAGCACGGCGGTTCGGGTTGTCGGAGTGACCGCGGATGAGAACAGCCTCCGAGACGTCGCGATCGCGTTACGACCGGGCAGCAAATCCCGGTACGAAGTGCCAAGCTTCATCCAGGGACTCTACCTGGACGTGCACACGCTTGGAGCAACCTACTTTGACATCGGCGCAGGCCTCACGTTCTTCGACAATAATGTCAGACTGCAGGGACAGGTGGGCGTTGCCCCGCCGGGACGATTCTCCGGACTCGTGATCGGCTCCAAGCTGCTCGCGAACGTCGCGTCGCTTCCGGCGAGCTACTTCTTCGGGTCCGACCTGGAATGGCTATCGGCCGCGCTGGCGGTGGGCGCGAACTTCTCGTACTTCACGATGAGCGAGGACACAGTCGCGTTCACACCCGAAGGGCTGGTGCTTGCCGGCATGCTTGCGCAGCTCGAGTTCCCGATCGTCCGAGTCCCGGACCTGCGGATCCTGAACACGTACGCCCTCTATTCCGAGGCGCAGCTGTGGTTCATCTCATCGGATGTGGAAGCCGGGACAGAGTTCCGTCTCAGCTTCGGGCTTCGCGTGGACATCTTCTAGGGCGAGAACTCATCGCAGAAGAGGCAAGACCACTCGTCGCCCCGCCGCGCCCGCGGCGCCCGCCCGCGACGGCCCGGCTCGATCCCTCTTACGTGCTCATGACCTCGAACTGCGTCACGAGCACGTGATGCGTCCCCGCCGGCGCCTCGAGCTGGAGCTGGTAGATCTCGCGCTTCGCCCCGTCGAGCCCGATCCGTGCCACGCGCTCGCGGGAACGGCTCCACCGCGGCGCAATCCGGAGCGTCGCACCGTCAAGCGGCAGCTCCCACCCGTCGGTCGTCTCCACGAAGGGCCGTAGCGCGTTCCACCGCTGCGTGACGGGCCCCGCTTCGTCAAGGGTCATCGTGTCCTCCACGACGAACCGCGCGACGGCGTCGGCGGTCACACGCCTTCCCGCCTCGATCACCGGAGCCTCCCAGGCGCCGGTGATGTCGATCGCGGCGTCGAGGCGCTCCCCGTCGCCGGCGCCCCGCGCGATCGTCGAGACGGGGCACGGATTGATCTGGCGCACCTCGTCTCGCTCGTACGGCCCCGGGGTGAGCAGATTGTGGAAGATCG
>SLST01000080.1 GCA_007130265.1 Spirochaetales bacterium | reverse complement strand
GACGGGACAACCCCAAATTCAAGGATACTACCTTACCCCAGCAATTGCAACACTGACTGGGTCGCCAGGTTGGCCTGCGCGAGCATCGCCGTCGAGCTCTGCAGCAGTATCTGGTTCGTAGTATAGCGTACGACTTCGTGCGCCATGTCGGTGTCCCGGATACGAGACTCCGACGCCTGCAGGTTTTCCGCACCGACGTCGAGACCGCGGATGGTATGCTCCAGGCGATTCTGGTAGGCGCCGAGATCGGCGCGCTGTTTGTTCACCTGTCGCAAAGCTGCATCCACGACACCGATGGTCCGGTTCGCGTTTTCAGGCGTCGAGAGCGAGATGATGCTGTTGTCCTCGAAACGTACTCCGAGACCTCTTGCGGTCATCGTGCCCACGTACACCTGCGTCCGCTGGTCCATGTTTGCACCGATGTGGAACCACATACTGGCCGTGACGATGTTCTCTCCCGTGTCCCGAGCGAAGCGACCGGTCAGCATGTTCATGCCGTTGAACTGGGCATGGCTGGCGATTCGATCAACTTCGTCTACGAGTTGCGAGATCTCGACCTGGATCTGCATGCGGTCCTCGGCGGTGTAGATGCCGTTGGAAGCCTGGACGGAAAGCTCGCGAATGCGCTGCATGATGTTCTGGCTTTCCTGGAGATACCCTTCCGTGGTCTGAATGAACGAAATGCCGTCAGACGCGTTCCGGGACGCCTGATTGAGGCCCCGAATCTGTGACCGCATCTTCTCGCTCACCGCGAGACCTGCCGGGTCGTCGCCCGCGCGGTTAATCCGCATACCGGACGAGAGCTTCTCGATGTTCTTGTCGAGCCTGTCGGCCACGACACCGCGCTCGCGCTGCGCAAACATCGCGCTCAAGTTGTGATTGATGATCATCTAATCCTCCGTGGATCTCTTACGCCGCGGCCCCATGCCGCGGCGCGATGAAGGGGCATCCGTGCCCTCTTCATGCCTCAGTAGGCTGCCCTTGCGGGCCGTTCTCGTTCGTCGCACCTCCTTCAAAAGCTTCCCGGCGCAGGCGTCTGAGCCGGTCGTGCTTTTTTTACGTCTTCACTCAACCGGCGATCAGAAACGCCGATATTGTAAGAGAGTAGGGGGAGTCTGCCCTGAGCCGGAGCCGAAGGCATGACAACCCTGTCACGACCATCGGCAGGATGGCTCATAAACTTGAAGAGGAATTCCGTCTATTCGTCGGCGATCTGATCCAGGTAGGCCTGCGCGACCCGGTCGTCCGGCTCTATCTCGAGTACCGTCCGAAAGTAGCCGGCCGCCTCATCAGAATCGCCTTCCTTGAGGGCTAGAATCCCGAGGTTGGCGATGATCTTGGTGTTCTCCGGGTCCGAGGCAAGTGCTTCGGTCAGCAGCGCGCGTGCGCCCATCGTGTCGTCGAGCTCCAGATGACAAATCGCGAGCTCGTTCAGCGTGTCCGGCTTTCGCGGTCCGAGCTCGAGCGTCTTCTCGAACGCCGACTTCGCTTCCGCGAAGTTGCGAAGACGTCGATGTCCCCATCCGAGCAGAAACCATGCATTCCACACGTCCGGGTGGGACTCGAGGAAACTCTCGATCAGCTCGATGCCCTCCGTCTCCTTCCCGTCCCGGATGCACTCGTACGCATCGCGAAACAGGGAGTGCGTCAGGTCCTGTGACTCGATCTCCTGCAGGACATCCTGGGCCTCGCGCTTACGCTCTTCGTCGTCTCCACGTTCTGTGTAGGCCTCAAGACGGGGCTTTGCCTGCTCGTAATCGCGTCGGCGGTAGTAGTAGAAGCCTGCGTTCAGGTGTGCTTCAGGAATCGGCTCGTCGGCCGCGAGCAGCTCCTGATAGACTTCGCCCGCGCGGTCGAGGTACTCCTGCTCCTCGGGTTGATTCCCCGCGCGCGATGCGGTCTCAGCCCGCTGCTCGTAGAGCAGCGCGAGGTTGACGAGCGCTCGCTGGTCTCCTGGTTGCAGCCCGCGTAGCGCAAGGAAGATCTCCTCCGCCAGCTCGTAGTCGCCATTGTTCGTCTTGACAATCGCCGTCTCGGTGAGATCCGCAATGAGATCCGGTGTGACCGCAAGCACGAAATCACGATAGTAGGACGCATCCTCGTGCTCGGGGGCATAGGCGAGTATCTTCAGCATCGCCGCGACGATCTGCTCCCAGGCGAGATCGTGGATGTCGTGGCGATCGCCTCCGCTGGTCATCTCGACCGGCAGCATCCGTTCCGGGTCTATGCGGAACGATCCGATCTGGCGGTCGAGGTGGTCCGGGACGCTGATGAAGATGATGTTCGCGAGCTTCTCGATCATGACTCTTTCGCCGCCGCCTTTGACCGGAACTGTTTGAGGGCGGAGTTGATCCGCATCTTGTAGCCCATTGGAACTCTCTCCTCGTCGAACTTGATACCAAAAGCCGCGATGTCGTCACGGCCTTCCACCGGATCCGATCGGCAGATCTCGCCGGGGATCTCGAATACCTGCTCGGGATCGTCGAAGACGAGTCGAACGATCGTCGGCTTGTTGACGAGCAGCTTGGGGACTCCCATCAGAACCGCCTTGCAGCCGGAAAACGAGAGATCGCGGAAGATCGAGCGTCGTGGGACTGCGTCAACGGCAAGCGAGCACTGGCCGATGAGCAGCCCGAGCTGTTTGATGCTGTGCGGCGAGAGCGGAATCCGGTCTTCGGATCGTCTTTTCGCGTTGACGTTCGCTTCGAGTAGCTGTCCGAGAATCTGGATCAGATCATCCGGCGGACGCTGAGAGAACTCCAGGTTTGCAAAGAACAGATCCTTATTTTGTTCGCCGTAGGGCGTCAAGCCGACCACGCGAGCAGGCACGAAAAAGGTGATCGGGTCCGGCTTGTCGGCCTCGGTGAAGCTGAAGCGCAGCTGCACTACGTTGTTCGCCTTCTTGATGCATTCGTTGAGACCACTGCGCATATTTGCTATAATCTTGGCTGTCGTCATGGAGGCTGCGTACACGATGCAGGGCCACTGAGACCCGAGGCATTTCACGTAGACCTGTTTGCCGTTCAGCTTGATCGTTTGTACTACTTCTTTCGTGAAGGTGATTTCTGCCTGCGAGAACTGTTGGAAGTAGCGAGTGATCTGCTGACTTGTCGTGACAGGCATTGCGACGTGCGAAAGGGTAGAGGAACTACCGACCAATGTCAACTGAGGGGACGCCATTGCTGTACGGAGTCGGGAATCCACTGATGGACATCATCGTTCGAGTGCCCCAGGAAGCGCTGGCGCGGCTCGGTGTCGTGCCCGGCAGCATGAACCTGGTCGACTACGAACGTCAGCAGGAAGCACTGAGCGCAGGGACCATCGTCCGGCAACTCCCGGGAGGAAGCTGCGCGAACACGGTGCGCGGGGTCCGGTGGCTTGAGCAGGCGCTCGGTTCGGGTGCGTCGGGGGTGGTGGCGTACACCGGAGCCGTCGGCTGCGACCGCGAGGGCGATGGATTCGAGGCGCTTCTCGATACCGAAGGGGTCGTCCCACTACTCGCGCGCAAACATACTCCTACCGGCAGTTCGGTGATCCTCGTGACTCCGGACTCCCAGCGGACGATGTTCACCTATCTCGGAGCGTGCCGCGAGCTTGCCGAGGACGACCTCGATCTGCTGCGCGTTCGGGAAGCGAGCATTCTCCACACAACGGGGTACATGTGGGATACCGAGACTCAGGAGCGCGCCGCACGATCGGTCGTCGCAACGGCGCGCGGGTCGCGGACCCTCGTATCGTTTGATGTTGCGGATCCGTTTGTTGCCCAGCGGTACCGCGACTCACTGCTGCAATGGATCCCAGGGAACGTAGACGTGCTTTTTGCCAACCAGGAGGAGTTGCAGGAACTGACGGGACGGGATGATGAGCGCGCGGTCCTGCACGCCGCTGCTGAGCTCGCGCCGACGGTTGCGATGAAGACTGGCGCGCGCGGGTGTATCGTGATGCACCGTGGGACGGAGTGCCGGTCTGCGGCCCATCCGGCCGAGCGCGTCGACACAACGGGTGCCGGCGACGCTTTCGCTGCCGGCTACCTCTTCGGCCTGGCGCACGGTCTCGACGCCGCCGCGAGCGCCGCCGCGGCGAACATCCTCGCTGCCGGAATCGTCTCGGTTGACGGCTGCAACTACGACGCGCTGTCGGCCGAGCGTGTCCGGTCGGCGATCGATCAGGTCTTTTCTGCGCGTCAACGCTGACCGACGCCGAGGGAGGCGTATGCTACGCGAATGGAAAGGAGTTCGGCAGCGACCGGAAGAGGGTCGCCGACGCTGGTTCGCCGACGATGACATGGACTTGATCGTCTGGTACCGTGCGAGTGGTGATTCCGTGCGGGGCTTTCAGCTCTGCTACGGGAAACAGAGCGTTCAGCACGCGGTTACCTGGCTTGCCGATCGCGGATACAGTCATGCTCGCGTCGACGACGGCGAGGTGGGTCGGGAGGGTTCCTCCAAGCAGACTCCCATGCTTGTCGAGGACGGCACGCTCGATGCATCTGCGCTGGCCGAGTATTTCGCAGGCGAAGCGAGAGACATAGACCCGGAGGTCCGCTCGCTGGTGTATCGCAAACTCCGTGCGATCGGTGGGCGAACCGGACAGTGACCGGCGAGGGGTCAGCCGTCGGGCGAGAGCGCGCTCTCGAGTTCGTGAATCATGGACGCGGTGATTCTGCGAGCCTCCGACTCTTCACGGCGCTGCGCTCCGTTGAGCTTGAGGAAGTCGTCTGAGGCGAGAATTCCCGCGAGAATGGCGATCTTCAACGGGTCTGACGTCGTGACCGATCGCTCGATCTCTTCGACCTTGGCGCGAAAATGCTCAACTACCTCGCGAAAGTACTCGGGGTCCTCATCGGTCTGAACGCGAAATGATGTCCCGAGCAGCTCGATCTGCATCGTCAGGATCAGAAGATGTCGAGCTCGGGCTCCGGGCCGGAGTCCTCGTCGTCGTCCTGCCTCTCCTCGGTGTCGACCTCCGCAGGCTGTTCCTGCTCGTCCGCT
This sequence comes from Spirochaetales bacterium, assembly GCA_007130265.1. Classification (GTDB taxonomy): domain Bacteria; phylum Spirochaetota; class Spirochaetia; order DSM-27196; family SLST01; genus SLST01. The sequence goes on along the minus strand of SLST01000080.1, from coordinate 41 downwards.
GCGGGCGGCTTCGCCTCAGGGGCCTCCGGCGCCGGTTCGGG
>SLST01000565.1 GCA_007130265.1 Spirochaetales bacterium | reverse complement strand
GTGATGTCCGGCGGGACGGCGATCACCTTGTTTCGTCGGCCGATCCGGTCGAAAGCCTCGTGCAGAGCGCTTCGCAGATCCTCGTCGGTCATCCGTGTGCCGGTCGATCCGGCTCCATAGTACAGCATGGCTCACTCCTCCCAGGAAGGGTTTTCGGGCAGATACCGGTCGAACTCCTCGATCAGTCGCTCCTCGTACTCCCCAGCGTAGTTGCCGGCGAAGAACCTGTCGAGCGCCTCTGTGTGGAACAACTCCCAGGAGGCTTCCTCGTGACCCGGATTGACCGGGAAGAACAGCGCGCCGTTGCTCTTCGCGGCATCGAAATCCCCGGGGGCGTCCCCGATCATGAGGATCTTGTCCGACGGGTACTTGTCCTTTGCGGCATACTTCAGGTGCTCGGCCTTGGTTCCCATCTCCTGACCGGCGATCATCCGGACCATCGCGTCGATGCCGTGTTCCTCCCACTCGCGCTCGAGAGCCTCGAGAGGCGTCTGCGAAACCACGATGACATCGGCCTTTCCGGAGATCTTCTCGAGCGACTCGCGCACTAGGGGAAACGGCGGCACGTTGCGCACCATCGCCTCGATCGCCTCGTTCACGGCGAGCGACCACGCGTATACGTTGCGCAGCTCGTCGTCGGCGTTTCGCTCGAGCTCAGCCTTCAGTGCCGGGTTTCCGAGCTTGGTCTCGCGGCCGATCCAATCGCGAAGAGATTTCAGTTCCGGCACCTTGACCCCGCGCGCAGCGGTCTCCGGGCGTCGCGCGAGAAGCTCCATCGCACGGGTAACCGCGAGGAAGCGATTGCAGCCTCGAGACTTCGAGTACAGGTTCACGAACTCCCATACTTCGCGGGCATACTTGGACACCGCCTGCAGATCATAGCTCGCGATGTAGTTCGGGCAGAAGCACTCCTTGTGCTTTATCTCCATCGAATCGAATACGCAGCCGTCGGAGTCGAAACCAATGAAGAACTCCCTCTCGGGCTTCATATCACGAAGCGCCTTGGCCGGGTCTTTCGTGTCCATTGTCTTTCCTTGTGTTACGAATAGAAGTCGCTATCGAAACACATACCATGCGCGAATACCGTTGTCAAGCCACAACTCGCCCGTTCCCGGGCTTGATTTCCCTTCGAGACGCCGGCGTTGACGAACTCATCGCTTCGTTTTAGAGTACGATCCGAAAGTGAACGAAGCATGGCGAACACGTCCCGCTACGACGAAATCCTGAGGCTGCTCTCGCTCCTCCGCACAGCGACCGTCGGAGAACTCGCCGCGCGGCTCGAAGTCTCCGAGGTCACGATCCGGAAAGACCTGTCGGCGCTCGAAGACATGGGCTGCCTCATTCGAACCCGCGGCGGCGCGCAAGTGGCGCAGGACACACGGTTGCTGCGCCCGATCGGGACGCGTGAGGCCGAGCGTATTGAGGAGAAGAAGGCGATCGCTCGAAGAGCGCGGTCGCTCGTAACCGAGGGCGAGACGATCTACATCGACGCGGGAAGCACGTGTCTCCTTCTCGCGAAGGAGATCAGCGAGATGAACCTGCGGGTCGTGACGAACTCCATCGACGTGATGATAGCGTTCGCGAGCAGACCCGCGGTGTCGCTCTTTTCGCTCGGCGGGAGCTATCGAAGCGAGGCCGGATCGTTCATCGGGCCGATCGCGATCGAATCGCTGCGCTCGTTCCAGATCGAGACATGCTTCCTTGGCACGACGGGATTCTCCGAGCGCGGGGTGTTCGCTGCGCAAAACATCATCGAGTCGCAGCTGAAGCAGGCGGTGATAGGAGTCTCCTCGCGGCGGATCGTGCTCGCCGACTCGTCCAAGTACCGTCGGGAGGCGTTCTCGGTGTTCGCACGAGCAGGTGACGTCGATATACTCGTCACCGATAGCGGATTCGACGACGCACAGCATCTGAGCAGTTTCGGGATCGAGGTCGTCGCCGATCGGTCGGAGGATCGGTGAAGGGCGAAGGGCAGATGAGGGGCGACTGTGATGTGGCCCAGAGTCGAGGTCCGACGGCGGTCATCGAAATCGATTCAGAAAGGAATTCGTGAGGCCGGTATAGCCGGCAAGAGGAGAAAGGAATGGATTATCTGAAAGAGATGTTCTCGCTCGAGGGAAAGTCGGTTGCCATCACCGGCGGGGGTGGTGTCATCGCTGCCTCGATGTCTGAGGCCTTCCTGAAGGCCGGTGCGAAAGTCTCGCTGTGGGACATCAGGATGGAGTTCGCCGAGGCGGCGAAGGAGCGCCTCACGGCGGAGACCGACGCGGGCGACCGCATCCAGGCGCTCGAGGTCGACGCTACATCCGAGGACTCCGTTCGCGCGGCACTCGAAGCGTGCGCTTCGGGGCTCGGCGGGCCCGACGTCCTGGTGAACGCGGCGGGCGGCAACCGCGGAAAGAGCGACTTTGTCGACGTCGACATCGAGCTCTTCGAAGAGATCCTTCGGCTCAATCTCGTGGCGGGGCTCATGGTCCCGACCAAGGTCACCGTGGGGTACTGGAAGGAGAAGAAAGTAGGAGGCACGATCATCAACATGGCGTCGATGGCCTCCTACATCCCGCTTTCGGGGGTCTGGGCGTACGATGCGGCGAAGTCCGCGGTCATGAACCTCACGATGGCATGCGCAAAGGAGTTCGCGCCGGACAACATCCGCGTCAACGCGATTGCCCCCGGATTCTTCATTGGGAAGCAGAACAAGGCTCTCCTGATCGACGAGGCAACCGGCGACCTCACACCGCGCGGCAGGGACGTCATAGCGCACACTCCGGCGGGTCGCTTCGGAGACGCGTCCGAGCTCGCCGGCGTGTCGTTGTTCCTCGCGTCCGACTCGGCTGCCGGCTTCGTCACCGGAACCACGATCCCCGTCGACGGCGGATACCTGGTCAGCAACATATAGGGCGCTGTTCGTCGGTCAGGTCGCCGATGCGCGGTCCGCGAGCGCGTCGTGAGCCCAACGCAGGGCGCGCTCGGTTCGTTCCCAGTCGAGGCAGGGGTCGGTGATGGAGACCCCGTAGGCGAGTTCCTCGCGACTTCCAGAAATCTCCTGTCGCCCGGGACCAAGATTGCTCTCGAGCATGAACCCGACGAGGTACCGCTGGCCCTCGCGCCGCTGTCGGACGACCGACCGCAGCACCTTCTCCTGGCGAGTCGGGTCCTTCAGTGAGTTGGCGTGGCTGCAGTCGACCATGACGGCGGGCGAGTGGCCGGCATCCGCGAGGAGTCGGACGGCGTCCTCGACCGACTCGTCGTGGTAGTTGGGTCCGGTTCGCCCTCCGCGCAGGATGACGTGCCCGTACTCGTTGCCGGCCGTGTTCAGCACACAGGTGCGGCCCTCCGGATCGATCCCGATGAAGCTGTGTGGATACCTCGACGAGGAGAGCGCGTTCACCGCAGTCTCCACGCTCCCGTCGGTCGCGTTCTTGAACCCGACCGGCATGGACAGTCCGCTCGCCATCTCACGGTGAGTCTGGCTCTCGGTCGTCCGGGCGCCGATCGAGGCCCAGCTGATCAGGTCCGATGTGTACTGCGGCACGATCGGATCGAGCATCTCGCTGCCCGCCGGAAGGCCCATGTCGGTGATCTCGCAGAGAATCCGGCGTGCCGTTCGCAGACCCGACTGGATGTCGCAGCTCCCGTCGAGATGGGGATCGAGTATCAGCCCGCGCCACCCGAGTCGGGTGCGCGGTTTCTCGAAGTAGACGCGCATGACGAGGTAGATCCGATCGCAGAGCGCGTCGTGAAGTAGCTTCAGCCGACGGGCGTAGTCGAGCGCCGATTCAGGATCGTGGATCGAACACGGCCCGACGACGGCGACGAGTCGATGGTCACGACCGCTGATCACCGACTCGATGACCGCGCGGCTCTCGACGACCGTGCGCAGACTCGCGGCGGAGGCGGGAAACTCTTCCTTCAGCTGAACCGGAGGAACGAGCGGGTCGAGGCTACGGATGCGTACATCGCTGGTCTGCTGCATACTGCGACTAAGATACCGGTCTGAGGGCACCGAACCAACCGCCGACGAGGCAATCGCGATTCGACGGCCGCGGCTCAGACGGGGTCACGCGCGACGGGCAGCGTCATGCACCGCGGCCCGCCTCCGCCGCGCGCGAGGTTGACGCCGGGCATCCCGACGAAAAGTCGCTCATACTCGTCGACGCTGCGACTCCCGTCGATGAACGCTCCGGCCGGATGCACGGCGTACCCGGCCTGCGAGAAAGCCTCCATCGTCGCAACGTTGCAGTCATATCCGAGAATCTTGCCGGGCGCGAAGGCGAAGGCGTTCGCGGCGCTCAGCCACTGCTCACGCTCGCGTACCACGGGATCCGAACCGCCGCAGGCAATCGTGCGTAGATCGTGCCCTTCAGCGGTGAGCGCCGGGATGAGCCCGTCGCACTTCTCGAACCAGGGGCTCGCTCCCGGGACGACACGCATCCGGTAGACCTCGAGCCGGCGAGGCCCGGTTACGTGCGGCTCATAGACGAGCGCAGTATGAGGATCGACCTGCGTGAATACCATGTCGAGGTGGATCGTCGATCGGTCGTGCGGGAGGAGCACAACGACGACCGACAGGGGCTCTCCGTTCGACGCGACGAGCCGTCGGGCGAGCTCGTCGATCGCGGCGGCCGACGTGCGTTCGGACACCCCTACCACCAGCAGGTCGCGGCGCACGACGAGCACGTCACCGCCCTCGATCCTGACGTCGGCGTGAAGGCCCTCCTCCTCGCACCCGTCGTAAAGGACTCCTCCGTTCGCGACGATCGATGCGCCGAAGATCGAGCGCAGGAGCATCGCCTCACCGGTACGCACCCGGTGCGCCATCGCTCCTATCACGACGCGATCGCGCACCACGAACGACGAGTCGCGCATGAAATAGAGGTTCGCAAGCGGCGGCACGTCGTGCTCCGAGCCATAGAGGAGGTCGCAGAGCGACTCCCTGCGGGCGGCCAGCCCGGCGACGAGCATCGCGGCGAGCCGTTCGGGTCGCTGATCGAGGAGCTCGGCGACTCTCCGGGCGGCCGGCGCCTCCCGGCAGATCGCGTTGACCAGGAGCTCCCGCTGCCCCGGG
>SLST01000433.1 GCA_007130265.1 Spirochaetales bacterium | reverse complement strand
GAGAGCTTCTGAGCAATGCGGCGCGGCATTCCCGAGCGAGCCGCATTGCCGTGCGGATCGACGGCCGCCGCGGGCTGCGTCTCGTGTACCGCGACGATGGAATAGGCGCGACCGTCGTGCGGGAGGGGCTCGGTCTTCGCGGGATACGCAGCAGGGCGCAGGCGCTTGGAGGAACGGTCGCCGTCTCTTCGCACGACGGGTTCGTCGTGCGCTGCGTGATACCCGTACGGGAGGAAGATGGACACGATACGAGTGGCGATCGCCGATGACGACGGGCTCGTCCGCGACGGGCTCGGCGCAATTCTCGAGACGCACGAGGACATTGTTCTCGTGGGCGCCGTCTGCGACGGCAGGGAAGCCGTGGCGCTCTGCCTGAGCGAGCGCCCGGATGTGGTGCTCATGGACATCCGCATGCCGGTAATGGACGGGGTCGAGGCGACCCACGCGATCAAGGCCGAGACCGAGGTGAAGGTGATCATTCTCACGACCTTCGACGACACCGAGTACATCCGAAGCGCGATCGCGCTCGGCGCCGAAGGGTACGTGCTGAAGAGCTCGCCGGCCGATGCGATTGTCGAGAGCGTGCGCGCCGTCTCGCGGGGACATACCGTGCTTCAGAACGAGGTAGCGAAGCGACTCGGAAGAATGGTGGACGCCGCGCCGACGCAGCCGGTCTCGACCCGGCCTGCGCCCTCGCTCGGTCTTGCCCCCCGGGAGCATGAGATCCTCGTGCTCATCGCCGAAGGTCTCTCGAACAAGGAGATCGCCGCGAAGCTCAACCTCTCGGACGGCACGGTCCGCAACTACGTCTCCGGAATGCTCGTCAAGCTCGACGTGCGCGACCGGACCCAGCTTGCCATCCTCTACTACCGGAGTCTGCGATGAGTCTGATCCTTGTCTGTGGCGAAGAGAACGACCTGTGCCGGGCGCTTCGAGCATCCGGCGTGGAGTTTCGAAGGAGCGACGACGCGGCGCGGGCGGTGTCGCGCGCCGCTTCCGGAGACGGCGTGCTGGTGCTCGCAGAGCAGTACCCGAAGGTGCAAACCGACGTCGAACCGGGGGTCTACGACGCGGCAGAGCGTGCCGGCCTGCGGCTCTACGTTGAGTACCCCCGGGCCGTGCCGGGCGTCGCGCTCGGGGAGACCCGCGAGGCCGAATGGGAACGCGTCGTCGTCTCCTCAGACGCCTTTCTGCCCGCGATCGAACGCCTTCGCATCCTCTCGATGCACCAGTGCCGTTCGATCGTCTGTGAGGCCGATCATCCGCACCTCGTCTCCGCGCGCGTGGCCGGGTTCGACCGCGCCGTCTACGGGATCCCGGATGCCGCGCTTCCGGTGCTCTTCTCTGCCGACTCGACGACGCTCATCGCTACCACGAAGCTGAGCGGTTTCGTGACCGGTCGCTACGCGCCGGCCGTCGCCTGGACCGAGGTCTGGCGATGGATTCTCTCGTGGGCCTGCCACGGACTCATGACGCCCGGGCTGCGCTTCACGCCCACCGTTCGCCCCGCGTACGGGGCCGACGAGCACCTGCCTGCCGACGCGGAAGCCGACGCGCTGCGCCGCGGGGTGACCTGGTTCTCGCGGGCGAGGCTCCTCATCCACCCGGACTGGAGCGACGAGGCCCGTGGCCGGCTCGAGAGCTTCCACGACGGGACCGGCCCCGGTCCCGAGGCGCAGCGGCCGACCGGCGACGGGTCGTGCGGGATGATCGAAGGGGCGAGCTCGCGGGTGCATCCGGACGGGAGCCAGGATTGGCGCTACCATCTGCGCGGCGACTGCATGAGCGAGTCGGCGATGGCGATAGCGGCGCTGGCAGCCGTCGAAGATGACCCGGCCGGGGGAGAGGTGGCGAAGAGCCTTCTCGACTTCGTCCTGGTCGACTCGGTGCTTGCGACCGGCCCGCGATCGGACCCGCAGAGCCCCTCGTACGGGCTTCTCGCGTGGACTACGCTTCCGCCGGCCGACGGGGTCTACTACGGCGACGACAATGCGCGGGTCATGCTCGCCGCGATGACCGCGGCCGGACTGCTCGAGGTCGAGCGGTGGGACGAACGGGTTTCGCGGTGTCTGCTTGCGAACCTGCGGACGACCGGTCCGTCGGGGTTCCGGGGCCGGCGGCTCGAGGAGGCCGATCTGCGCGAGCGGGGCTGGCGGCACTACCGAGAGCTCGACCGGCTGCACTTCGCCCCGCACTACGAGTCGTGGCTGTGGGCCTGCTACCTTCTCGCGTACCGGCAGAGCGCATCAGAGGCCTTCCGTGACTGCGCGTACTCGGGCATCCGTCTCACGATGGACGCCTACCCGCACGAGTGGCGATGGACGAACGGCATGCAGCAGGAGCGTGCGAGGATGCTCCTGCCGCTCGCATGGCTCGTGCTCGTGGACGACCGCCCTCTGCACCGGGAGTGGCTTCATCGCGTGGCCGCGGATCTGCTCGAAGGTCAGGACTCGTGCGGCGCGATCGCCGAAGAGGTGGGCACAGAAGGCCACGGGTCGTACGGACCGCCTCAGTCGAACGAAGCGTATGGCACCGCCGAGGCGCCTTTGATCCAGGAGAACGGCGACCCCCTCTGTGATCTCCTGTACACGAGCAACTTCGCCTTCATCGGCCTCCACGAAGCGGCCAGTGCGACCGGGGAGCCGTTCTACGCGCAAGCCGCCGATCGGCTGGCCGGCTTCCTCTGTCGCGCACAGGTGCGCACCCAGGCGCATCCGGAGCTCGACGGAGGGTGGTTCCGCGCCTTCGATTTCCGTCTCTGGGACTACTGGGCGAGCAATGCCGACGAAGGGTGGGGCGCCTGGTGCATCGAGTCGGGGTGGACGCAGGGCTGGATCACGACGACGTTCGCGCTGCGCGCCATGGGCGCCTCCCTTTGGGACGTCGCCGGCGGCGGCGCGTCGGGAGGCCCCGTCGGCTCGCACCTGAAAAGGCTTCTTCCGCTCATGCTGTAGCCGGCCGGGCTGCCGTCATGGCCCCGAAGTCTCGGCGGCGACCGAAGGTTCGGCCGTGGAGCCGGTCGTCTCGTCGCGAGGGCGGTCGAATGAGCGATCGTGCAGTCGCAGTTTCCGGAGCTCAGACCCCACCCACACGATCGTCACGCTCGTCGCGAGCGTATCCGCGACGGGAAAGGCGAGCCAGACACCGGTGGTTCCCCAGAAGAGCGGGAAGACGATCACCAGCGGGATGAGAAAGAGGATCTGTCGGGAGACAGACAATACGAGCGCGGGGAATGCCTTGCCGATCGCCATGAAGAATGTGGCGCCGACGAGCTGGATGCCGATGATCGGCAGGACGAGGACGATGATCCTCATCGCCTGCGTGCCGAGCGCTATGAGCTCCGCGTCGTCGCCGAAGATGCTCATCAGAGGGCCGGGAAACGCCATCATCGCGACAAAGAATACGCTCGCGCAGGCGGTCGTCGCGATCGAGGCGACCTTCACGACCTCTCTCACCCGTTCCATGTTCCGCGCCCCGTAGTTGTACCCGGCGATGGGCTGGAAGCCCTGAACGATCCCGAAGACCGGCATCACCGCGAACATCAGGATCCGGTTGATCACTCCGAAGGTCGCGATCGCGATGTCTCCGCCGTGGACGCGCAGCACGTTGTTCGCAACGATCACGAGGACCGAGCCACCTACCTGTTTCATGAAGTTCGGGAAACCCACGGCGAGCATCTCCCGGCTGATCGCCGGCGCGATGCGCAGATCTGCCCGGGAGAATGAGAGGCTGCTCCTCCCGGACAGAAAAAAGCCCAGAACGAACACGAAGGAGAGGCCGAAGCCGATCACCGTGGCCCACGCTGCGCCGCGAACTCCCATGCCCAGGCCGAAGATGAAGATGGGGTCGAGGATCAGGTTGGCCCCGGCCCCGATCAGCATGGTGACCATCGCGACCTTGGCTCGGCCCTCGCTCCTGATGAGGATGTTCCCGGTGACCGCGACGATGAGCAGTGGCGAGCCGATCACGATGATCTCGAGGTAGTCGCGCGCGTGGTCGATCAGCCCCGGCGTCGCGCCGAACGCGACGAGAATCTCGTCAAGGAAGAAGAGCCCTCCGGCCATGATCGCGAGGGCGAGGACGGAAGACATCGCGAACGCATTCCCGGCGGCGCGGCGGGCCTTCGCCATGTCCCCGGCTCCAAGCGCCCGGGAGCAGACCGACGCCCCACCGATCCCGACCATCGTGGAGATCGCGAAGAGCAGGATCTGGAAGGGGAACGAGATCGCGAGCCCGCCTATCCCGGTCGGCCCGACCGCCTGACCAATGAAGATCGTGTCCACGAGATTGTAGAGCGCGTTGACGAACATTCCTATCATCGCGGGGATCGAGAGCCGTGCGAGGAGCTTGCCGATCTTCTCGGTTCCCAGCGACTCGTCGCGGCCTCGCGGGGCTGGTGAAGCGGGGTTCGGTGTGGACGCGGGTCGCGCGGACATGCAGGCTCCTTGACGTAGCGACGTCCGGTAGAACTTAGCGTCGGAATGCCGGATAAGCAATCACCGGATCCACGCGACCGCGCAGGCGCGGATCGTCTCGCCGGGGGGCACGATCGCCGCGGTTGCCGAGCGCGGTCGCGTCGCTCGCGAGATCGCCTGTTCGTTGTCTCGCTCTCACCGCCCGCCGACGCGCTCGCTCAGGTACGCGTAGAGCGCCGCGAACGACTGACCCTGCGGGCGCGAGGTGTCGAGCAGGGGGTTGAAGTCGCCGCCCGCGGCGAATACCGCGAGCTCGCCTGCTTCGGCCGTACGGGTAGACTGGTTCTCGCCCGAGGTGCCCGAACCCTCACCCGTCCCTTCGTCGCCCGCACCGCGGTTCGCTCCTCGTCGCTGCGAAGCCCCGGTGCCGCTTCCGTCGTTTCCACCGGCGCGCTCCGACTGAATCCAAAGCCGGTCCGTGTGGATGAGCTGCGCCGCGGTAAGGATCTGGTCTTCAATGCGGGTCATGTAGCTTTCGCCCGTCGCTCCATCAAGGCGAGCTGTGCCACGAATTTGCCGAAGGATCTCCAGCAGGTCGTGAACCTGCGAGTCCGACAGCTCGAGCGCTTCAAACTCCGTCGTCATGCGGTAGACGAAGCCGAG
>SLST01000439.1 GCA_007130265.1 Spirochaetales bacterium | reverse complement strand
CACGTTTCACGCTCGATGGCCCGGGTGCTGCGCCGTCGGACGTTTGATCTGACGCTCGACCGTGACTTTGCGGGAGTGATCGAACGGTGCTCCACGACGCCGCGTCGCGGGCAACCGGGAACGTGGATTACCCGCGACATGAAGGAAGCGTACTGCCGCCTGCACGAGTTTGGGTACGCGCACAGCTGTGAAGCGTGGCGGGACGGAGCACTGGTCGGCGGCGTGTATGGCGTGGCGCTCGGGAGAATCTTCTTCGGCGAGAGCATGTTCACCCATGTGTCCAACGCGTCCAAGGCGGCTTTGATTGCATTGTGCCGGTTTCTCAATCGTCACGCCTATCATCTCTTCGACGCACAGCTGCACACTCCCCATGTCGAGCGCATGGGCGGACACACGCTTGATCGCGCGGAGTTCCTACGCCGGCTGCGCCGGGCGCTAGATCATCCGACCATGCGAGGGGATTGGTCGCTGCTATCCTTCCCGGACGACGGGTCCGAATCGGTCAGTACCGGAAGCCGCTATCGCCGATGAACTCACGTACGATAGAGTAGTCGGGCACGAGCTTGTCCGGAATGTTGGTGAAGTTGTCGAGGAAGCCGAGCATGCGCATCGCCTCGTCGTAGACATCGTGGAACGGTTTCACGTGCCGGAGAATCGGTTCAGCGTGCTTCCTGAGCACGCCAAGCTCGTAGTCGAGCGCCGAGTTGAAGGCGGCGTCGGCAGCGTCCTGGAAGGGGAAGATATTGCTCCGTTCTCCACGTCTGACCGATGGCCACATGGTCAGGGTGTCGAGTGCCGAGTGGCCGCGGAACTGGTAGTCGCGCACCAGGCGACGCACGAGCCGGTTGTCGGTCGTCGAGATCCGGTTGTGATCGTCGAGGTTGAGCTGAGTCAGGGCCGAGACATAGACTTTGAACTTGGTCTGCCGATCGACACGTGGGGTCAGTTCATCGTTCAGGCAGTGAATCCCTTCGATGAGCAGGACATCCCGGCTTTCGAGCTTGATCGTCGCTCCGGTGAAGCTGCGGATCCCCGCGCGGAAGTCGAACCGCGGCAGCTTCACCGGTTCGCCCGCAAAGAGCTGCAACAGATGGTCGTTCAGAAGCTCGACGTCGATCGCGCGAATGCTCTCGAAATCGTAATTGCCCTCTTCATCACGCGGCGTCTCCTCGCGGCTGACGAAGTAATCATCTACCGAGATCAGCCTGGGCTCGAGCCCCTGGGCGTGAAGCTGAATCGCCAACCGTTTGGTGAATGTCGTTTTGCCTGAGCTTGACGGTCCGGCAATGAGCACCACGCGGACGCTCTCTCTACGTGATTCGATCGCGCCGGCGATATCGGCTATCTTCTTCTCCTGGAGCGCTTCGTTGACTCGGATGAACTGGCTGATCGATCCGTCGACGACCTTCTGGTTCAGCCGACCGACGGAGGTGACGCCGAGGATTCGTCCCCAGCTCTTGTACTCCTGGTAGATCTCAAAGAGCTGCGGGCTGTGCCGGTAGTCGCCCATCGTCGTCGGCTCCCGGCGGGGCGGGAATCTGAGGACGAACCCGGGCTCGAGCGCGGTCAGATCGAAGTGCTGCAGAATCCCGGCGTGGGGAACGAGCGGGCCGTGCGACAGGTCGAGAAAGCGGCCGCACTGGTGCACGGTGACCCGCGACTCGTTCCGGTGGTCGAGCAGCGCGGCGGTTTCGCTCATCCCGCGTTCGACGAACGAGTCGAACGCATCGCGGTAGGCGATCAGCCGGCGCGTGATCGGCAGTCTTTGTTCCACAACTCGTCTCATCTCGGCAGTGATGCGGGCGAGTGTCGTCTCGTCGACCGGCTCGTCATCGTCGAAATAGTGATAGTAGCTCTCACCGAGTGAATGCCCGATGATCAGGCGGCGTCCTGGATAGGCCTGGTGTACCGCGACGGCGAGGAGGAAACAGAGCGACTGCCGGTAACAGCGGACGCCAGGGTCGCTGTCAAGATGAACCGGCGTAACCGACGCGTTGATCCGTACGCGTCTGGAGATGTCGAGCACCTCGTTGTTGACGACCGCGGCGATGACCGGGTTCTGGTCGTCGGTGTCGTAGTCGGCGCAGAGATCCGCGAGGATGGTCTCCGGTGAGACCGTGACACGTCTGTCCGGAAGTTCCACGTCGACCATAGGCATCCTTCAATTTCTCTGTGAGGGCTCGGGCGAGCTGTCGCCGCTGTGGTCGGCAGCCGCGCGGACAATACGGTACTCCTCATTCGACGACGTGTCCACGACCGGCTGTTCGGCGTACAGTTCACCCTGCGGCCCTGCGACAATACGCACCATCGGCGCTCGAGCATTGTCGGCTTTCGTGTCGACCACCATACCCCGCGTGCCGTTGGCCAACTCGACGTACGTGCCGATCGGGTAGACGCTGAGGTTGGAGATCAGCGCCTTGAGAACCGTCTCGTCGTACATCTTCCCCCGTTGTTTGAGCATCTCAAGGATCGCGCTGTGTCCGTCGAGCGGTTTGCGATAGGGGCGGGCGGAGGTGATGGCCGCGAAGGACCCGGCGACCATGATGATCTTTGCGTAGAGGCCGATCTTCCCGCCTGTCAACTTCCTCGGGTATCCGGTTCCGTCGACGTTCTCCCGACACTCGAGAACCGCAAGGCAGATGCTCATCGGGAAGGAGGCGGCCCTGAGGATCTTGAATCCGAGGACGGTGTGAGCCGAGACGGCGCGCATCTCCTTTTCATCGAGCTTCTTCGCGGACATATACAGTTGCGGCGGGAGACGGATCATCCCGATCTCGTGCAGCAGACTCGCGGTGCCGAGTTCGATCAGTTTGTGCGACGGGAGCCGCAGCGTCATGCCGATCGCGAGCGACGCGATCACTGTCTTTGAGGAGTGGGTCACGATGTAGTTCTTGTCGCGGGCCTTCAAATCCGAAAGGCGCAGTATGTGGCGACGATGGCTGCGGACCATGTCGATCGCGCGCTTCACCATATCGCTGATCTGCCGTTCGGCAAGCTCGTTACGCGTGACGAAATTGGTGAAGATGCGTTCAACGAACCCGAGCAGCTCGTGGTAGTACGATTCGGCTTCACGAAAGAGCGCGTTCTCCTTGACGTCGCGGTCGACAGAGACCGATATCGCCTCAGTTCCCCCGTCATTGATGGCGATCGGTTTCGCAACCGGATCGCCGTCGGAGAGAACCGACTGGTAAGACCATTGTCGGAGGCGATCGATCATCTCCTCGGTTACCGGAGTCTCGGGTGAGAGGAGGATGTAGCTTTCATCCAGGTATACCGGTTTCGTGAAGTAGTGACCGGCTTCGAGGGTGCTGACTTCGAACTTCTTCATAGACTCCTCTCAGTACTATAGCACATCGGTTCGAGGAGAAGAACTTTGAACATTATCGCGATTTTGTTATAGTCAGCGGAAGCAACCATGAAGTTTCGCATATTGTTTGTCATTTTCAACGTCGTTCTCGTCGCTTCGTTCGCGCTCATCTTCTTCATGCCGGCCTTTGTGCTCGGTTGGGAGTACACGAGCGTGTTCTGGAGCGGGAACTGGCCAATCGGTGCGGTTTTCGTGCTCGTGCTCGCCGGACTCAACGGCTATTTCGGTTACAACTGGCGGGTCTTCACTCTGCTCGAGCAGGAGGACTGGGATGGGTTGATCTCCCATCTCGAACGGATTGCATACGAACGCAAGAGGTTGACGCGCCAGCGCGCGCGAATCCTTGTCAACGCCTATGTCGTTACCGGTCGGCTCGAAAGGATCCGGGATCTCGAGAAATTCGTCCGGGACGAGATGCCGCGACTGCTGCCCAGGTTGTCGGTAGAGCTCGGTGTTCCTCATCTGCTCTCCAACGATGGGCAGCGCATGGTTGAATACTTCGGCGATGTGAAGGACCGTGTCAGGGTGAGCGATCCGGCATGGATGCGATGGGCGTATGCCTTCGGCCTGATGCTCGTGTCCAGACAGGACGAGGCACGCGCTGAGCTTTCCGCGGTGCTCCAGGAATCCCGTGATCCCCTGGTGCGCACGCTTACGGCCCACATGCTCGAGCCGTTCGGGGATCGCGATGAGGCGATCGCCCGGCAGGTTGACAAGGCTCGCGCTTGGCTGCGCGAGAAGTACACGCGCGAAAAGCTGGACCGAGAGATGGAACGTCAGCGCCCGAACCTCCAGGTTCTCTTCCTCTCATCCCGGATCGAAGAGGCCCGGGACTGGGTCTTCTCGACCTGACGGTATGAAGGTTGAAACTATGCTGAATGTGTCGAAGTCCAAAAAGCTCGCTGACGTGTGCTACGATATTCGAGGGCCCGTACTCTCCGAGGCCAAGCGCCTCGAAGAGGAGGGGTACCGTGTTCTCAAGCTCAACATAGGGAATACCGCGCCCTTTGGGCTGGACGCCCCCGATGAGCTGTTCCACGACGTGATTCTCAATCTGCGCGACAGTCAGGGCTACTGCGACAGCAAGGGGCTTTTCTCCGCCCGAAAGGCGGTCATGCAGTACTACCAGCAGCGTGCCGTTCCCGAGGTGGAGATCGAGGACATATACATCGGGAATGGTGTGAGCGAGCTCATCGTGATGTCGATGCAGGGTCTGCTCAACAATGGAGACGAGATGCTCGTCCCGGCGCCCGACTACCCGCTATGGACCGCGGCGGTCCGACTGTCCGGGGGCACGCCGGTGCACTACATCTGCGATGAACAGTCGGAGTGGCTCCCCGACGTCGACGACATCAGGGCGAAGATCACCGAGCGTACGAGAGGCATCGTGGTGATCAACCCGAACAATCCCACCGGCGCGGTCTACCCCCGGGAGACGCTCGAGGCGATCCACGATATCGCCGCAGAGCACCAGCTGATGGTCTTTGCCGACGAGATCTACGACAAGATCGTCTACGACGGTGCACAACACGTCACGATGGCGAGCATCTGCAATGACCTCGTCTGCGTGAGTTTCGGTGGGCTCTCAAAGAACTACCGCGCCCCGGGTTTTCGCTCAGGGTGGATGCTGTTGTCGGGCCGCAAACTCCTGATCAACGACTATCGTGAAGGGCTCGACATCCTCGCGAATATGCGCCTGTGCAGCAATGTTCCGTCGCAGTACGCGATT
>SLST01000333.1 GCA_007130265.1 Spirochaetales bacterium | reverse complement strand
TACCGAGGGTACTCGCGGATCACGACCCGGTCAAACGGTGATTGGGAGGAAAGGCGCTTTCCTTTTGCTCCTTACGCCCGCTTTGGGTACATTTACGCTCAATTGGAGGGAATATGGCATTAAGCAAGAAGATTCACGACGCTCTGAACGAGCAGATCGCCCGGGAGTTCCAGGCGCACTTCATCTACCGTGCGATCGCGATGGACCTCTACGAGAAGGGATACGACGGGTTCGCCGGGTGGATGGACCAGCATTCGAAGGAGGAGTACGGACACGCTGAACGCATTATCCACTTCCTCCGCGAGAACGAAGCTCGGGTAACCCTTCCGGCAGTTCCCAAGCCGCAGGACACCTGGCCGACCGTAAAGGGTGCCGTAGAGGCTGCATTGCAGCACGAGAAGAAACTCACCGCAGACATACATGGGCTGCATCGGCTTGCCGATGAAGATGGCGACCTGGCCACGGTGTCGATGCTCGACTGGTTCGTGTCTGAGCAGGTCGAAGAAGAGCACGTCGTCAACCGGCTTCTCAAGCGAATTGCGCTCGCCGGTGACTCACCGATTGGACTCGTGGTGATCGACAATGAGCTCAAGGGCGGCGCGGACGCTGCTGCCGGGAGCGCGGGCGGCGAGTAATCAGCGCCCGAACTCCCCAATGAGACGGCCGGTTTCCGGGCTGTAGACCGTGCCCTGGTCCAGCGTGACGGTCCGCCGCCGGCCGATCTCCTCTTTCTTCACCAGCGTCGGGTCGGCCCTGACCACGAGTGGCTTGTAGGGACCGCCCAGGTGAAAGTGGACGAAGCATTGGCCCCCCTCCGGCAGCACGTTCTCGATCTCCAGGGGCGTGGAGTTTGGTTCCTCTCCGTCGGAGAGCCGGACCTCCTCAGGACGCACGTGAACCGTGATCCGCTGACCGCGGAACTCCAGCAGTTCGGGCGGGACACGCAGCGTCTCAGCCCGCGACTCGATTGGCACGAGGAGCCTTTCGCCGCGGTACTCGTCCACGACGCCTTCGATGAGATTCGTGACCGGTCGTCCGGTGAAAGCCGCGACGAAGATCGTCTGTGGACGTCGGTATACCTCGTCGGGCGTGCCGATCTGCTCGACCCGTCCCTTATGCATCACCGCGAGTCGGTCGCCCATGATCATCGCCTCTTCCTGATCGTGAGTCACAAAGAGCGAGGTGATGCCGAGCCTCGTGATCAGCTGCTTGAGATCCGCCCGAACCGTCTTGCGCAGGAGTGGATCGAGGTTCGAAAGCGGTTCGTCGAACAGCAGGATTCTGGGATTCCCCGCGATCGCGCGGGCGAGTGCAACGCGTTGTTGCTGGCCGCCTGAGAGGTGCGCCGGTCTGCGATCGGCAAACTCTTCCATCTCTACGAGGCGTAGCGCCTCCGCTACGCGCTGGCCAAGCTCCGGGTTCGCGACCCGCCTGGTCCTCAGTCCAAAGCCGACGTTTTGCGCGACGTTCATGTGGGGGTAGAGCGCGAAGTTCTGGAAGACCATGCCGACTTGACGGTGCTGAGCAGAGACCGATTCACCGGTCGTTGCCGAGTACACCGTTCTCCGGCCGAGCGAAATCTCGCCATGCTCGGGTTCCTCGAGGCCGGCGACGCAGCGGAGAAGCGTCGACTTCCCACAGCCGGATGGTCCGAGAATCACGAACAGCTCGCGGGGGTTTACCCGCAGATCCACGCCGTCAAGGGCGTACACACCGTCCTGGCCTCCCGGCTTCAGCGGGAAGACCTTCACCAGGTTCTGGATCTCTATACCGTATTCGGTGACGTCAAGCACACCCTAATAATAGTGATGGTCCTGCAGCGACGTACAGTTCCTTCGGTCACCGGTATGCGGTGCGGTCGTAGAGCGGGTCTTCGCCGACCCAACGGCCGGTCGCGACTGCCGGGGTTTCTGCTCGCTCCTCCGCAGAGAGCGTGCGCTCCAGTGCACCCAGGGAGTCACTAAGCTGTTCTACACTTCTCGCCCCGACGATTGGGGACGTTATCCGCGGATCAGCGCGGACCCAGGCGATGGCGAGCTGCGCGGGGGTGAGCCCGAGACCGGCCGCATACTCGACGAAGCGTCCGGCTATGCCGAGCGCCTCGTCCGTGTAGTACCGGCGATGGTAGTTGGCGTCAGTCTCGAGTCGTGCGCCCTGCGGCAGGGAGGCGCCCTTCGTGTACTTGCCGGTGAGCAGCCCTGCAGCGAGTGGGTTGTACGGGATCACTCCAATACGTTCTCGCTCTACGAGTGGAAGGAGCTCGAGCTCGATCGCCCGGTTGAGCGCACTGTAGGCGGGTTGCAGCGAGACGAACCGTGACAGAAGGTTCGTCTCGGCGTAGTGAAGATAACTCAATAGCTGATACGCTCTGAGATTCGAGCACCCCAGGTACCGGACCTTTCCGGCCCGAACCAGGTCGTCGAGCGCGCGTGCGGTCTCCTCGAGCGGAGACTCGGTGTGCCACCGATGTATCTGGTAGAGATCAATCACGTCGGTCTGGAGTCGACGGAGGCTGTGCTCGACCTCTCTGATGATGTGGTAGCGCGAGAGCCCGCCGTCGTTTGGCCCCGGTCCCATGTGCGCATGCACCTTGGTGGCGATGACCAGCGACTCGCGCGTGCCGCGCTTCTTCATCCATCGCCCGACAGTGACCTCACTCGCGCCGGCCGAGTACCCATCGGCCGTGTCGAGGAAGTATCCGCCGCGCTCGAGATAGGCATCCATGATCGCAAAGGAGGTTCCCTCGTCGGCCTCGCGGGCGAAAGTCATCGTCCCGAGGCAGATCTCCGATACCTTGAGGCCTGATCCGCCGAGTCGTACGCTTTTCATAGTGGCATGATACCGTCAGGTGGCGCCGATGGGAACCGTCGGCGCGAGACACCGGCCAAAAAAGCGAAGGGATCATCGCCCTTCGGCGACGATCCCCCCTGTCCCCTCATCCCTTGCCTACCCCATATTATACACCCTTTTGGAGATTAAACAAGAGGGAACTCGAACCGGCACTGCCCGGTCACGGTCCTCCTTCTCGTTCTGCGACGAGGCGCATTCCGACAATCGACGCCCCGACGAAGCGGACGATCCCACGGTAGGTCGTGCCGGCCGTGGGGTCCAACGTAGTGAGAGGAAGCTCGACCATGACGTCCGCGCCGTTGTCCGTACTGCCCCCATCGCGATGCGTCGCGTCCAGACGCGCAAGGAGCGCGCGCAACCGTTCGTCCTTCTCAGCCGCATCACCCTCAAACCCGGCGATCTCATCCGAGAGCGCGACGCCAAGCGACATGAGCTCGCTCATCGCGGCGGTCCTCGCGTCCGCGGTCTTCGTCAGCTGCAGCGTCCCGGTGAAGACCCGGAGCGTCGCGACGCAGAGGAGCACGACGAAGAGTGCCGGCGCAACGACCTTCACCGGACTGCCGCGCTCGCCGTGAACGCGCCGTCGTGCGCCGCGCCGGCGAGCGGTGCAATGATCGGCCATGTGGCTTGACCATCAGAGACCACGAGCCGGAGCGCCGGAAACGGCTCGTTGACGGTCTGCACCGTGACCATCCGCAGCCGTGGAAACTCGTCGACGGCGCCGGAGTGCCCGATGCGAACTCCGTCCTCGCTCCACGAGACGATGAAGTCGCGCGCTGGAATGCCGTCCAGATGTCCCATCCGTACGCTGTCTGCGGTCTCGACCAGACCGAAGTCGCTCCGCGGATCCGGCCAGCGGATCCTGCCGCACCGCTCCCCCACGACCACCTCGAGTCGGGACACTTCCGCAAGAACGAGTGAGCGATGCACGATGCGCTCTGCAGCGGCTGTCGTCGCGCCGACCGCGGACCAGCTCATCGCGAACAGCATCGCGGTCATGACGGCCCCGAGAACCGCATCAACCAGCGATCCGGCCGATCGCATCATTCAAGGAGCTCCTCTCGCAGCTCCAGACGCTCTCGCAGCACCTTCTCGGTCGCTGCGAGCCGCCAGGACAGGGTCTGCAGGATCGACGCTGCGAGGACCATGGAGAGCACGAGAAGGACCAGCGCCGCCATGGCCTCGATCAGCCAGTAGCCGGCACGCGGTTCAGTATCCCGCCGAGCTGATATCGGCATCTCGCCCCTCTCCTCCCGGTCGTCCGTCTGCGCCGTACGATGCCACTTCGAATGCCAGGCCAGCCGGTCCCGGTCGCCGGTAGATGAGCTCGTTCCCCCAGGAGTCGGTGCCGACCGGGCGTTCGAGGTATGGGCCTGTCCACCCTCCGGGAACCGGAGCAAGGGTCGGCTTCTCCCAGAGCGCAGCGAGTCCCTGAGGCTCCGTCGGGTAGACTCCGGTGTCGAGATAGTATGCATGCAGGGCAAGACTCACGGCGTTGACCTGGGCTCGCGTGGCAGCGCTTCGTGCCTGCTCAAGATACCGCACGGCAGAAAAGGAGACGGTTCCGCTCAGAACTATGATGATCCCGATGACGATGATCGATTCAACGAAGGTCCACCCCGCCTGCGGACCAGCCACGCGGCGTCGAAAGATCACAGCGAGCCTCCTTTCCCGACCTGCAGACGCAACAGCTCGACCGCCGCCGGTGGCTCTTCACTCGAGAACCATTTGAGCTCCGAGAGCGCCCCATCGACGTCACCGATCCGCGCATAGGTCAGAGCAAGGAGGAAGCGCAGCTGCTCGTCTTCTGGATTCGCGGGCAATCCAGCTTCGAGCAACTCGATCGCCCTGGCTGTCCTTCCGCGGTCGAGCGCCTCCTGTACCTGAACCGAGAGCTCGTCGACCGAACGGAGTCTTAGATAGAGGACGTCGGATCGGTTCGTGAAGGCGACTTCAGACGTGAGCGTCTCGTACCCCTTCCTGCCGGCCTTGACGGTGTAGCTTCCCGCCGTGAGCGGCGGAAGGCTGAATCGTCCATGGATATCGGAGTAGACCGGGGGACCCTCATCCACCTGGAGCTCGACCCATCCGAGCGGCGCGCCCGAAGCATCGTAGATCACGCCGTGGAGAGGAGCCGGTTGCGTCCATGCGGCATCCGGAGTCCCGGCGCATCCGAGAAGAACGACGGCACACAGTACGGCGCTAATGGCGGCTGATTTCATAGTGCTCTCCTTCGTGTTCCATCATCAAACGGTTC
>SLST01000125.1 GCA_007130265.1 Spirochaetales bacterium | reverse complement strand
TCGGCGAGCCGCTTCACCATGAGCCCGAGCTCCATCAGGTGGTAGTCGCCCCACATCGCCGACTCGCCGTTCGGCACCGTCTGTCCCGGAGCCACGTAGTCCCAACCGTTCGGACGGTGATAGACGGTGTGGAGCAGGATGCCCTCGTGCCCGTCGGCGAGCGAGAGGTACGGCTCGCCGAGCAGGGTCCGTGCCACCGAGAGACCGGCCTGCGTGTAGCGGTTCGCGGCCTGTTCGTCGGCCTTCGAACCGGCATTCCGGGCAAGGTAGCGCCCGAGCCGCAGCAACCCCTGCGCGCCGATCGCCGCCGCCGAGCTGTCGACCGGCTCGTGCTCGTTGAACGGTTCGGCCGGCCGCTCGAGATAGTCGCCCATCGCTGAGAGCCCGGGCGCGCCGGTGTCCCAGTAGGGTATCCCGTCCGTCGGCGTGTGCTCGATGGAGAAGTCGGCCACCGCCCGGGCGATCTCGAGGTACCGGGCCGTAATCCCGGCGAGACCGGTTGCGCTGAACCCGCTCGCTCGCACGTCGGCGTCCGAGAGTGTCTCGATCCACTCGAGCTCCTCGGGGTAGCCGGCGAGGATCCACGCGAGTCCGCGGGTCCAGGTCGTGAACGGTGAGTACCCCTGCTGCGTCGATGGGCAGCGGTAGGCACCGGAGTCGACGTTGAAGATGCTCTCGTGCACGACGCGGCCCCGCACGTCGTAGGCGTCGCGTCCTTCGCCGAAATAGACGTTGTACCGGCCGGTCGTCTCCGCGTGCGCGAGCAGGCGCCCGAGCAGCGATATTCGCTCGTCCTGCTCGCCCATGAGCACGTGGCCGAGCTGGTGGGCGAGCGCGAGCGAGCGCATGCTGCGAATCGTGTCCGAAAAGAGACTGTGCCGGCCGTTGAAGCTGCACACGTATCCGAGCCCCCCCGGAAGCGTGGTCCACCGGCTCGCTTGCGCGGCCCCCGAGAGCTTGAGCGCGAGCTCGTAGAACTCCCGCTGCCAGTCGTCCTCCGGAATCGTGCGCTCGCTCATCATCCGCAGAAGATTCCCGTAGGTGCTCACGTTGTTGAATCCGTGGTCGTGAACGCCCAGGTGCGTGAGGTGAGGGGCCATCTTCTCCACGGTCTCGCGTCGGCCGTACTCCAGATACTCATCGTCTCCGGTCGCCTCGAAGAGCAAGAGCGCGCATCCGTACTGAAACCCCTGGGTCCACTCGGTCCAGCCGCGGGTCGTGTACCTGCCCGCCTCGGTGAAGACCGGCGTGCCGTCCGCTTCGTCCCAGCGTCTTCGCAGCGCGTCGATGCACCTGCGCGCGACGCCCCAGAGCGACTCGAGGCGGGGAGTCAGATCGGTTGCCGATACGTTCGTATCAATGGTGATCATCAGGTCCTCCTACAGTCGTGGAATACTCAAGCCGCCGTCGGTGTAGATGACCGCCCCGGGTGAGAAGTCGAGGTGGCCGTCCATGATCGAACGCACGACCCGACCGGTGTCCTCGGGGAATCCCCATCGCCCCTGCGGAACGAGTCCGTCCGCGATGAGTCGGTCGTACTTCCCGGTGACTCCCGCGGTCATGTCGGTCTTTGTGATGCCGGGGCGTACCTCGTAGACGAGGATCCCTTCGGGCGCGAGGCGGGCGGCGAAGAGCGCCGCGCCCATGGCAAGGCCTGCCTTGCTCACGCAGTACTCGCCGCGTGAGGTGGAGACCATCGTCGCGCTGATCGACGTGACGAAGACGATCCGTCGCGCCCGATGCTCTGAGGGGCCTCGCTCCGCGGGGGCGACTTCGTCCGCGGGGGCATCGTGCTCGAGCCAGCGGCGGGCCACGAGCTGGGTCAGGAAATAGGGACCGGTGAGATTGACCCGCATGACCTCGTTGAAGATCTCTTCGTCCGCCTCGACGATGTCGTCCCGCCTGCGCGGAGCGATACCGGCATTGTTGACGAGTCCGTCGATCGAGCCGCAGGCACCGATCACCTCGTTCACCAGCCGCCGGCGATCGTCCGCCTTCGAAATATCGGCCTGGAACACCTCGCACCGGTCGCCGTCGGCAGCGAGGGCGCACTCCTTCGCGGTGGCGAGCGCCGCCTCGCGGTTACCGTTGTAGTGGACCGCGACGACCTTCCCCGCGCGTGCGAGCTCGAGCGCAATGCCGCGCCCAATGCCGCGGCTCGCGCCGGTGACCAGAATTGCTCCCATACCTTCCTCCTCACAGCGTCAATCCGGCAGGTTCTTCTGGAGTATCGCCTCGACGAGCCACTCGGCCGCAGGGCTACAGCCTGCCGTACAGATCGCAGAGCGACCGTAACCGGTCGGCGATGTCGTCGGTGAGTTCGCCGGGTCGCAGCCGGTACTGCCAGTTGCCGCCGGTGGTGCCCGGGGTATTCATGCGCGCCTCGCTGCCCTGCCCGAGGAGATCCTGTGCGGGCACCACCGCGAAGTGCGCCGGTGAGCCGAGTGCTCCCCGGATGAAGTCCCATCCCGACTCGGTTCCATCGCTCGCGAGGTAGGCGAGGGCGAAGGCGCGATCGGCCGAATCGGCCGCGGCGAGCCAGCCGAGAACGGTGTCATTGTCGTGCGTGCCGGTGTACACAATCGAGTTCTGTTCGTATCGGTACGGCAGGTACTCGTTGCGTTCGCGCGCCTGAAAAGCGAACTGCAGCACCTTCATCCGCGCGAAGCCGAAATGCTCGATGAGCTCGACCACGTCCGGGGTAATCACCCCGAGGTCTTCGGCGATCACCGGCAGACGTCCAAGGCGACGCTCGACCGTCTCGAACAACGCGCGCCCCGGAGAGGGCACCCAGGAGCCTCCCACAGCGGTCGATTCGCCGGCGGGCACCGACCAGTAGGCGCTGAACCCGCGGAAGTGGTCGATACGCACGTAATCGTACAGCGCGAACTTGCTCGCGAGAACGTCAACCCACCAGGAAAAACCGGTGCGCTCGTGGACCTCCCAGTCGTAGATCGGGTTACCCCACAGCTGCCCGTTTGCGCTGAAGTAGTCGGGAGGGACCCCGGCGATCACGGTCGGCCATCCCTTCGCATCGAGCTTGAACAGCTCGCGATGCACCCAGACGTCGGCGCTGTCGTGGGCGACGAATATCGGAAGATCCCCGATGATACGGATTCCGTACGAACCGGCCTGGGCGCGCAGCGAGTACCACTGCGTGTGGAAGAGCCACTGAAGGAACCTGCTTCGCTCGATCGTCGACTCGTGCTCGCGGGCGAACTCGCCGAGCGCGTCCGGATCACGGTCGCGCAGCTTCGCGTCCCACTCGGTCCAGGGCTTGCCGTCGTATGCGTCCTTCAGCGCCATGAACACGGCGAAATCGTCGAGCCAGTACGCCTGCAGGTGCGAGAACTGCCGCAATCGGGCGCGCATGACGGAGGACGCATGGCGACCGAATCGCTCGAACGCACGGGAGAGCAGATCGGTCTTCCACGGAATCACGGCCCCGTAGTCCACCCGGTCGCTCGCCGGGGGAGGGTTCGAGAGATCAGACTCCTCGAGAAGCCCGTCTGCTGCCAGCGGCTCAAGTCCTATGAGAAGCGGGTTGCCGGCAAAGGCGCTGAAACCCTGGTAGGGCGAGTCGCCGTAACCGGTTGGACCGAGCGGACAGACCTGCCACAGCCGTTGTCCTGCGCGAGCGAGGAAGTCGACGAATGCGCCGGCTTCGGGACCCAAGCTCCCGACGCCGAACTCACCCGGCAGCGACGTCGGGTGCAGGAGCACACCGGAACAGCGCGGGTCGTCTGTGATGGCGTGGTCGCGCGCGTTCATCTCACTTCACGGGCGAGGCATTGATCGTGACCGCATCGCGTTGGGCGATGAGCGACAACTCAGCAGCCTTGAAGGTGTGCTGCTGCGGCATCGCGTTCTGCGTCCCATTCAGGCAGTCGAGGATGAGATCGCCAAAGTAGGGAAACCCGACGCTTCCGGCGACCGAGAAGTGCTTCTCCCCTTTCCCGTTCACGAGGTACACCTGGTCTCCCCCTTCGTCCCTGGCCACTTCGGTGTACTTGCGCAGCTCCAGGTACCCTTCGGTTCCCATGATGAAGGTTCGCCCGTCTCCCCAGGTCGAAAGCCCGTCGGGCGTGAACCAGTCGACGCGAAAGTAGTTCGTGACGCCGTTGTCGGCCACGAGCGTCGCATCGCCAAAATCCTCGAGCTCCGGGTACTCGGGGTGGTTGTAGTTCGCAACCTTGCTGTGCAGGACCGTTGCGTCCTTCGCACCGGCGTAATAGAGAAACTGTTCGGCCTGATGACTGCCAATGTCGATCAGAATCCCCCCGTACCGTTCCTTCCTGAAGAACCAGTCGGGACGGGCCGACGCGCCGAGCCGGTGGGGCCCGAGGCCTATCACCTGCAGCACCGTGCCGATCGCACCCTCCTCGATCAGCTGCGAAGCGAAGACACCGCTCTCGTTCTGTATTCGCTCGCTGTAGCAGACCGCCCAGATCAGCCCGGTCTCCTGCACCTTGGACCTCGCCGCTTCGAGCTGGTCGAAGGTCGTAAACGGCGCCTTGTCCGAGAAGTAATGCTTGCCGTGATCCATCACCCGCAGTCCGAGCGGCCCCCGGTCGGCAGGTACCGCCGCGGATGCTACCATCTGCAGATCCGTACGCTCGAGCAGCGCAGCCTCTTCGCCGACGAGCTCTACGCCTGAGAACTCGGCACGAAAGGCCTCCATCTTGGCGGCATCGGGATCATGCACCGCGACAATCTGGGCCCCTGCATCCTCGAGCCCGTGACACATGCCGACGATGTGTCCGTGGTCGAGGCCGACGACGCCGACCCGAAACGCACCTGACTCGACGACACGACGCGCTTGCGCACGGGGGGCGTAGTTCATTCCATCACTCATGTCTCACCTCTTGAACCTGACTTCAACGCCACCAAAGATCGCGGCGCCCTCCACCTTTACCGTAGGCGCTCCCGGAATAGCCGGCGACTTCCGTTTTCCCGCTTCGAACGCACCGAATATTCCGGCGCCGCTCACTTCGACGTTCGTCCCTTCAGGGACGATGATATCCACTCCGCCGAACATGGCAAACGCGTTTATCGTGAGCCCTCCCGGCGGAAAATGCGCTTCGCGCAGATCTATGTCGCTGCCCCC
>SLST01000319.1 GCA_007130265.1 Spirochaetales bacterium | reverse complement strand
CTCATCCGGAATCGCAACCGTCATCCTCGTGTCGCAGCTCGGCGACCTGCTCGGCATGTCGATCACCGGGGCGCCGCCCGACGTTCCGGGACGGATCGCCGCGTACGCGTCTGCGCTCTCGGAGATCCGGCTCGGCGATACCCTCATATCTCTCACGACAGTCGGCATCCTCGCCGGCTGGAAGTACGTGTCACGGCGGGTTCCTGCAGCGCTCGTGGCGATCGTACTCGTTACGATTCCTGTCGCGGTGTTCGATCTGCAGGTTGTGACGATCAACTCCCGTTTCGGCGGGCTTCCGCGTGGGCTGACGTGGTACGGCCTGCCGCCAGTCACCTTCGACCTGGTGAGGGAGCTCTTCATCCCGGCGTTCACCATCGCGATGCTGTGCGGGATAGAGAGTCTGTTCACCGCTGTCGTGGCCGACGGTATGGTCGGCGACCGCCACGACCCGAACACCGAGCTCATCGCCGAGGGCGCCGCGAACGCGGTATCGGCGCTCTTCGGGGGGATTCCGGTCTCGGGAGCGATCGCCCGGACGGCGACCAACGCCAAGACCGGCGCACGCACTCCGGTCGCGGCGCTCGCCAATTCGGTGCTGGTTCTCCTCGTGCTCTCCGTGCTCGCGCCCCTGGCCGGTCACATCCCGATCGCGGGCCTGGCGGGAGTCCTCTTCGTTGTCGCTTTCAACATGGGTGAGTGGCGTTCGTTCGCCGCGCTCGCGCGCGGACCGAAGAGCGACATGGTCGTGCTGCTCGCGACCTTCTTCCTGACCGTCATCGTCGATCTTTCGGTCGCGATCCAGGTCGGCATGGTCCTTGCCGCCTTTCTCTTCATGCGCCGGATGAGCATCGTCTCGCAGGTCCGCGTCATGCGGTCGGAGGAAGGCCAAGCGCATGAGGATCTCGATGGTGACAGGCGGCGCGCGATCCCGAAGGACGTCGAGGTCTACGAGATCGACGGGCCGTTCTTCTTTGGCGCTGCGGAGAAGTTTCGTAACGCGATGCTGCTGATCGAACGGCGTCCCCGGGTCCGGATCGTTCGTATGCGCAACGTCGGTGCGATCGACGCGACCGGGCTGCGTCTTCTCGAGGACCTCGTATCGGATTCCGACCACCATGAGGGGCACTTCATCCTGTGCGGCCTCCGTTCTCAGCCCGCACGCGCACTACGGAAGGCAGGGCTCTACGCGCGGATCGGCGAGGCGAACGTCGTGAACACGCTCGATGAGGCGATCGCTCGGGCCGTGCAGCTCACCACCGGGCAGCAACGATCGGGTGAGTAGCGAGCCACCGGTATGCGCGGATCCCGACGCCGAGTACATTCACACCGGAGGATTCGTGATTCGATCGTCTCGCTTCACCACCGAGGTCGCGCGCAAGTATCAGCTCTACAACGGGTTGTTTCTCAGCCTCCCGTTTGAGAACGTGCGCTCAGCCGGAATCGTGCTCCCGGTATTCGCGGGCTACTGTGCGAACCAGCTTGCAGCGGGCACCCGGCCCGCGCGGATCGTTGCCGACTTCCTCGCTGACAGACTCCCCGAGCTCGACGAGACGGAGCGCGCCGACTACCTGTTCCGCTTCCTTCAGCTCGCCGAGCGTCAGGTGGTTCTCTTCGATGCCCTCGAGGACGCCGCGTTCTCCAGTCTGCACCCGCTCGACGGCCCCGGGACCCTGCGGGAGTTCGAGGGCCGGCTCCAGGCATCCGAACGTACGGCGGCGTTCCGTCGGTTTCTTGATGGGTACCGGGTCCGCGTCGTGCTGACCGCGCATCCGACGCAGTTCTACCCGGACGAAGTGCTCGGCATCATCACCGACCTGACCGCGGCTCTCCGCGGAGGTGATGCGAACGAGGTCTACGATCTGCTTCTGCAGATGGGTAAGACGCGCTTCCGCAACACCGAGCGTCCCTCACCCTTCGACGAGGCGCAGAGCCTGGTCTGGTACCTTCAACACGTCTTCTACGAGACGCTGCCCGACGTCCAGCGCGATCTCGTGAGCATTGCGTACTCCAACCCGCTCGAAGCCGTCACACGACCGTCGGTACTCGAACTGGGCTTCTGGCCGGGGGGAGATCGCGATGGAAACCCATTCGTGACGGCGGAGATCACCTCCAGGGTCGGGGAGCTGCTGCGTCGGTCCATCCTCTCGCTCTACCTGCACGACCTGCGGCTGCTCGCGAAGAGACTGACGTTTCCCGGTATTCTAGAGCGAATCGAAAGGATGGTGCTTCGCGTCCAGGCTTCGATCTCGCCGGATGCCGAGCTGCATGATGAACCATACCCATCGCCGACGGCACTGCTCGAAGAGCTCCGTCAGCTCCACCGTCTGATCGTCGACGAGCACATGGGGCTCTTCCGCGAACGGGTCGAGCGGCTCATCTACAAGGTGGCGTGCTTCGGTTTCCACTTCGCCTCCATGGACCTTCGCCAGGACGCGCGGGTCCACGGGTCGGTTGTAGCGACGATCCTCGATCACCTCGACCCGGGCGCCGGTGAGGGTTATTCAAAGCTCGACGCCGAGGCGCAGATCACCGTCCTCACCGATGCCGCAGCCAGGCTCTCAGCGTCCGTCGACGTTGCCGGGTCACTTCCCGAGGGTGTCGCCCGCGATACCCTGGCCTCAATTCAGGCGGCGCGTCGCATCCAGCTCGGCAACGGTGCCCCGGGGCTCGAGCGCTACATCATCAGCAATGCCGGCAGCGCTTCAGACGTGATGGAGGTCCTCTTCCTCGCACGGTGTGCCGGACTCCAGGATGACGAGATCGCGTTCGACGTCGTTCCGCTGTTCGAGTCGATCGACGACCTCAATGGCGCCACTGATATCATGGAGCGGCTCTACGATGACCCGGGCTACGCGCGTCACCTCGCGAGAAGGCGGCGGCGCCAGACGATCATGGTCGGTTTCTCAGACGGGACGAAGGACGGCGGGTACGTGACGGCCAATTGGGAGATCTTCAGAGCAAAGCGCAGACTGACGGCTCAAGCGGCGGCTCGAGGGGTCGACGTCATATTCTTCGACGGCAGAGGTGGTCCTCCTGCCCGCGGCGGGGGAAACACCCACAGGTTCTACCGCGCGCTCGGGCGTACGATCGCGAGCCGGGAGATCCAGTTGACGATCCAGGGGCAGACGATCAGCTCGAAGTACGGGACCTGCGATGCGGCGCGCTTCAACATCGAGCAACTGGTCACTGCGGGGCTCGACACGAACGTCTTCCCCGAGGCCCAACTCGATCTCTCGCACGACGAGATTGAGCTCCTGGATGAGGTCTCCCGGCGGGCCGAGTCCGCCTACCGGGACCTGAAGGACTCTCCGGAGTTTCTCGGCTATC
Source organism: Spirochaetales bacterium (assembly GCA_007130265.1). GTDB lineage: Bacteria > Spirochaetota > Spirochaetia > DSM-27196 > SLST01 > SLST01. The sequence continues at coordinate 1,789 of SLST01000319.1, read as the reverse complement.
TCAAGCACCGGACTCCGTTGGTCTTCTACGGCATGACGAACATCGCGAGTCGGCCTTCCCAGAGGGGCTCTGCGAACGAGATCTCGCTCGACCGGCTTCGCGCCATTCCGTTCGTCGGAGCGTGGAGCCAGATGAAACAGAACGTGCCCGGGTACTACGGGTTTGGCAGCGCGATCGAGGGCCTGCAGGCCGAGGGCCGACTCTCAGATCTTCAGAAGCTCTACCGCTCGAGCTACTTCTTCCGAACCCTCGCGGACAATGCCATGCAGAGTCTCTCCAAGACGTCGTTCCAGCTCACCTCATACCTTGCCCAAGATCCCGAGTACGGCGACTTCTGGCGGACGATCCGCGATGAGGCCGACCGGTCAACGGCCGGTCTGCTCGCGCTCAGCGAGCAGACCGAGCTCCTCGATTCCGAACCTATGGTCCGGGAGAGCATCCGGATGCGAGAGGAGATCGTGACTCCCGTGCTCGTGATCCAGCAGTACGCCCTGAACGCCCTCGCCGACGCTTCTCTCCGTGTCGCCCGCGAGAGCCCGCAGACCCTCGAGCGCATGATCATCAAGAGCCTCGCCACGGCAGTCAACGCGACCCGAAACGCGGTGTAGCCATGTCCGCCGGGCCGACGTCGAACCGCGCAGAGCCTCTCGTGCACTCTCAGTCTCCCGGCTCCTCGTTCAGCACCCCCGCCCCGGACACCACAAACTCCCCGGCCTCCTCGTCCCACCCATACTCCGCCCACCGCCAGGGGCTTTCTGTGTCCGCGTTGTACAGAATCCCCTCGAGACGAAACTCAATCGGCAACTCTCCGGGGCCGGAGAGGCGCTGCATCGAGAGGATTGTGTCGATGTCCGCCGTACCTCTCATGAGATACACGAACTCACCGTCCGTGACTGTGAGTATCAGAAGCGACGTCCCCATGCCATGGGTGCTCAGGAACAACAACTCGTCGCGACCGTTTCCAGTCAGATCGGCAAAGCCGAAGACGGGATGAGAGGAACCGAGCGACTCGATGAAGGGCGTGAGCATGCTGAGCTCGTCGCGGGTGTAGCCTAGCGTCCTAAGCCGGAGCATCGCGTGACTATCACCGTTAGTCATCTCAGGGATCCAAAGCGCTCGGTGTATGGCATGGTCCCTGTCTCTGTCGAAGAGCTGAGCAGGATCGACCAAGAGCACCATGGTCTCGTTCGACTCTCTGGCCGTGAACGACCCCGATGCGGACACTGCTACTCTGTAGTTCGGGTACGAGTCGATGACAGGTGGCAGCGACTCAGCCTGCGAATCGGCAAGGCTGGGCCGTATGGCTTCCCTTTCCGAATGGGGCTCCGTTCGTTGATCATCACCTGTCGAAGGCGAACAACTCAGAAGTGCCAGCAACACCGCCATCATCGTTATGGTGGGCTTTGCGCCCATGCCTCGATGCTCTCCTTGCATGAAACCGTTCACTATCGCCTCCTACGGCCACAGGCCTACTGCCTGATCAGGTAGTAGTTGATCTCTTGGATGGTCACCGGCCTTTCCAAGCCTCGTGCTACGCCAAAAGCATCTTCCGTGTATCGGAGCCCAACTCCCGCGCCGACGTTTGCGACCAGGGGGCCGCGGGCGGTGTCAAATCCCCCGTGGGTGGGGCGGATGGTGGTGACGTGGCCGGAGTTTCCGGTGGGGTTAATCCAGGATGCGACGACGAGGTTGCCGCGGTTGGCGAGGGCCTGGGCTTCGGGGGCGGTCACTTCGAAGACCGTTCGGTGGTCGGGGGAGGTGACCCAGGAAGCCTGGAGGGCCAGCCGTT
>SLST01000222.1 GCA_007130265.1 Spirochaetales bacterium | reverse complement strand
CCCGGCCGGGTAGATTGAGTGGGGGACGGCGAACGTCGGTATGCCGTACGAGAGGCACTCCTTGTAGCCGTTCGGGATGCTGTCGCGCACAGCCGCCATCAAACAGCGGAACGTGCCGCGTCGATCCTCCGGTATCCGGTCGATATACTCGTTTACACTCGAAGCCTCGCACGCCATGGGTCGAAGATACTCGTGCCGGCGGCGCGCCTCGTACAAGCAATGCGCACGATGCGCGTTCCAGGTCCGGCCTTCTTCGTAGCGAATCCGGCGCGATACCGCCTGCCGCATCGTCTGTGCGACGCACCGAATGGGAGCGGCGCCGCGATCTGCCGGTCGGACGACTGTGCGAGTCGCCACGCGATAGGTACCTTCGACGCATGAGACGACTCCAATTCGCCGCGCCGACACTGGTACCGGCATTGCTTATCGCGGCGATCGTGATCATTGCTCAGTCGCGTGCCGAGGGCGAGTTCTGCGATGATCTCGACTGGGTTCAGGTCCGCCACGTGGTTATTCGACCGCAGGGGGGCGGGACCCGGCGGTTCGACGTTACCGTCGAGCACAACGATGAGCAGCTGTTCACCCGCAGCGCGAGCGGCATTCGGATACCGGCCGATCAGACCTCCGTGCTCGTCCGTGCGCGATGCACCGATCACGGCTACGAGGGTCACGCGGTGCTCGTAGATCTCACGGTCGACGAAGGCGAGTACCACGAAATCCGTAGACAGATTCTGCCCTCACGCTATACCGACGAGCTACCCGTCTCGGCCGGCATCAAAGCTCGACGGTGAACGATCCGCGCCGCTCGTGATACGCGGTGAAGCTCTTCGCGCCGTCCGACCCGTATGCCCAGATGATGGTGTTCTCCGAGCCGGGGACGATTGGCGCGTAGAACTCGTCGCCGGGATCAAGCGGCAGCCGGAAGGAGATCTCGGTGCGCCCGTTGGCTTCCCGACCGCCGGTCGGTCTGATCCGGCTCGTTCCGCCAAGGTCGACAACCGAACGGTGCGCTGTGGGAGCATTCCCGTAGTCGTGGCGGACGTGCACTTCGTCGCCGTCGACGTAGCCAATCACGTACGTCGCGCCCGCCATGCGCCGCTCCGGGTTGAACCCGACCGAGACCCAGCCGGTCGTCGGCGCGGAGATCGTCACCTCGATCTCATCGTCGTCGATGCGCCACTCGAATGCCAGCCCGTCGGCTTCCACCGACTTCATGCCGTCGTCGTCGACGCTGACCTCAGGCTGTCCGCCTGCGTAGGCCCCGGCTGCTACAACAAGCAGCACCAGGGCGAGAGCGACGATCCGCCGCTCCCCAACCTCACTCGTACCAGTTCCGTTCATCTTCTCCTCCTAACCGCTGCGGCCGTCACACGAGAAACGACCTCCTCCTTGCAGCATAGACAAGGAGACGGTGCGTGGCTACCGCCTCACCGGGACTGGCCGCTCGCGGCGGATGCGTGTAGCTTCTCTCCCAAGGGAGACGCGATCCGACATGAGTACCAGCACGAGCACACTCCTCTTTCTGTGCACCGGGAACTATTACCGAAGCCGCTTCGCCGAGCATCTCTTCAACGAGCTCGCACGCCGCGCCGGGCTTCCCTGGATGGCGGATTCCCGCGGACTCGCGCTCGAGCGCGGCGCCCATAACGTCGGTCCCATCTCACAGGCGGCCGCCCGCGAGCTGCAGAAGCATGGGGTCAACGTAGACGGGAACGAGCGCATGCCCCGCAGCGCCACCGACGCCGACTTCACCGCCGCGCGGCGCGTCATCGCGCTCGATGAGAGCGAGCACTGTCCCCTCATGTCCGAGCGCTTCCCCGCATGGGCTTCGCGTGTGGAGTACTGGCTGATCCACGACCTCGACCGCACCGACGCCGCCTCCGCGCTCTCCCAGATCGAGACCGCGGTCCGCGGGCTCGTGGAGGAGCTCGGGACGAACGGCTAGCCGAGCCGCAGCGCTACGCCCGAGCGAGAGCACCGCGGCTACCAGGGGATCGGCCGGCCGTCCCAGTTGTAGAAGCCTCCGGTGTCCTCAATGGAGAGTCGGTCTATCACTTCTGCGAGTGACGGCACGGTCTCTTCCGGTTCGTTGTGCGCGCCGGGTCCACCCATATCGGTACGCACGAACCCCGGGTGCACGGCCGCGACCACGATACCGGAGTCCTTCAGATCCGCGGCCATGCAGCGGGTCATGAAGTTGAGTGCGGCCTTGCTCGCCGGGTACGCGTAGCTGCCCCCGGTCGCGCTTCGCGAGAAGGAGCCTGCATCGGAGGAGACGTTGATGATCCGCGGCTCGTCTCCAGCCTGAAGCAGGGCGGCGAATGCCTGCGATACGGTGACCGGCGCGATCGTATTGGTTCGGAATACCTCGAGCATCGCCTCGGCGGAGAGCGAGCCAAAGGCCGATGAGCTCGGTTCGCGCGCGGCCACTCCGCCGGGGAGGATACCCGCGTTGTTGATCAGTAGATCGATACACGCGGCTTCGTTCCGGACCCGCTCAACGCAGGCTGCGATCGACGGCCCGTCGGTCACATCGAGTTGCAGGACACGGACGGCACCGCCGGAATCAGCGGAGAGCGACCGCAGATCGTTCGCGCGGTCCGGCCTCCGGCAGGTCGCATACACGATCGTGTCACCACGCTCACCGTAGAGCCGCGAGAGAAGCAGACCAATCCCTCGGTTTGCTCCGGTGATCAGTACTGTCCGCATGTGGCCTCCTCTCTAAGCATCCTCTCACAGGTTCGGGGCATCGGGAAAGGCCGTACGGTTCAGTCTTCGTGCTTGCGATTATCCATGGCAGACGGGATCTCCAGGACCTTCTCTTCAGGCGATTGACGCGGCGCAACTTGCCGCCTCCTCTCGGTTCTGAATACCCTTTGGACGCATGAGAGAGTTTGATCCTGTCGCGTACCGGGAGATGGTCAGGTCGTACCAGAAACGAGGCGATCCCACCGGCTGGTTCGACCGCATCTACCGGGACGCGGAGGGAGACCACCGGGCCGTCTTCTGGGCCGACCTCGAACCTAACCCCCATCTGATGAGATGGCTGGCGACTTCTCCTTCTGCCACCCCCGCACGCACCGCGGTCGTGATCGGGTGCGGGGTCGGCGACGACGCCGAGGCTCTGAGCGAAGCCGGCTGCAAGGTCACGGCCTTTGACATCTCGCCGGAAGCGATCCGTCTCTGCAGAAACCGCTATCCCGACACCAGGGTCGACTACCTGGTGGCCGACCTGTTCGACTACCCGGGTGAATGGGCGTCGCGCTTCGACGTCGTCTACGAGTGCAATACGATACAGGTCCTGCCCGGCAAGCACCGTGCCATGGCGCGCGACGCGATGGTCTCGCTCGTCGCACCGGGCGGGCATCTGCTCGTCTCGTGCCGCAGTCGCGCCGTCGGAGCGCAGGAGGACGACATCCCGCTTCCGCTCGACCGAAACGAGATGAACGGCTTCGTGCGATGCGGCCTCAGTGAAGTGAGCTTCGAGGCGTACGACGATACCCAGGACCCGCCGGTACCCCACTTCTTCGCCGTCTACCGGAAGTGAGCGGACGATCGTCGCGAGCGTACGAGAGTCAGGCGCGGATCTCGGTGCAGACGAAGTGCTCGAGCGCTCTGCCGCGGCCTTCGGCTCGCCGCTCGACGAGGGTGGCGGCGAGCTCGTCGGGTATCGTCCTGGGCCTCGCTGTTCAGTCGGAAGAAGACATTCCGCATCATACCGCCGGATCGTGCCGACCCCGTGCTCGTGAATCTTGACCCACGGGACCGCTGACAGCGCCTGCCGGAAGAGCGCCTCGCAGTAGGCCGGATCGATCACGTTCGTCCAGCAGAGGTTCAGGCGCACGTTCGGATAGTTTTTTCCAAGGAAGAGGAACTCACTGCCACAGGGCCAGTTCGCATGGAAAAGGTCAAACCGACTCGGCGCGGTCGCGAGGTCCGTAGTCGAGCGGACTGTGTAAGCCGACGGGTCCCTGAACGCGACTGCGCCGTTGCGAGCGAACGCGGCAAGGATCTCCCGGCAGGCCTCGACATACCGATCCAGCGAGTCGACGCGAGCACTTGCCGCACGCCCGCGATTTTACACCAACCTCGGCGTTGGCGCTGGGTTTGGCGTCGTAGTGCGAGGGCTCGAGAAGACTTGCCCTGAATCGATAAATATTGCACTATTTAACCAAACGGTTAGTCAGGAAAGGCCTGATGACGATGGATCGCGGAGTCGCGGAATCACCGTGGACGAACGTCCAGAGAATGTTCTTCGTGATGCTGATACTGTTGGTCGTCTGCGTGCTCACGTACGGCGAAGGGTATGACGCGAAAGCGTTCCCCATCAGCAGCCTTGGCGGAGTTTGGACCGCCAACGGGCACCCGAATCACCTGTCGGCCGCCTGCTTCATCGCGGCCATGCTGAACAGCGCGCGGCTGATGCCCCGCTTCAGCAACTAACATGCGTCAAGCCACGCAGCTCTGGCTCCGGTACTCGGCTCCATTGGACGAGTGGTGGCGGTCGGGTTCATGCTGACTGCCTTACCGCACGACGTGCCCGTGCTTGCCAGACCCCACACTGTCGGAGCCGCCGCGGTCTTCGCTGGCCTCGGTCTGATGGCCATCGTACAGCTGAGACATGGCGCGTCTTCAGAACACTTCGCCCAGAAGTTCGCGGCCGCCGGCGTCACGGTCCCGAAGTAATCCTTGCGCGTCGGATCGCACCGGGAGTGTCCATGGGTGATCGGGAGGGCAGAACGTCGATCCTCTCCTGTGCCGAGCAGCTGTTCGCGGAGCGGGGATACGACCGGGCCCGAGTCGATGAGATAGCTCGTCGGGCCGGGGTGAACAAGGCGCTCATCTACTACTATTTCCCGAGCAAGGAGGGGCTCATCGACGAGTTGATCCGTCGGTTTCTGGACGAGAGCCTGAGCTTCAAGGCCGACTTTCTGGCCGCAGCCTCGGTTTCGCACCAGAGTCGGAGTGCAGCGACCGAACGGATCATCGCGTTCCTGCGCAAACGGCGGAACATGATATCGATCATCATGAGCGAGGCGCTCAAGGACGACCCACGGAACACGGTGCTGTTCAGGTACGTCGATGCGAGCTTCACGCAGACGATGGGACTCACGCGT
>SLST01000024.1 GCA_007130265.1 Spirochaetales bacterium | reverse complement strand
GGGCTGCGCGCCGGCCGGCGCTCCGGTCCCGGCTTCGCCGGGACCCCGTTCGGGCCCTGCGCATCCCTGGCGCGCGCCGGCGGCCGCGGGCAACCAGGCGACGCGGTGAGGCCAGCCTATCCGGCGTCGGCCCACTGCTTCTCGTACAGCGCGCGGTAAGCCTCGTTCGTCTCGATGAGCTCCTCGTGCCTCCCGACTCCCCGAACCTCCCCCCGCTCGAGCACCACGATGCGATCGGCGTCCTTCACGGTGGAGAACCGGTGCGCGATGATGAAGGTGGTCCGCCCGCAGCTGATCTCGCGCAGCCCCTGCTGGATGAGCGATTCGGTGATCACGTCGACGTTCGCGGTGGGCTCGTCGAGGATGAGGACGCGCGGGTCGGCAAGGACGGCGCGGGCGAGCGCGACGAGCTGCTTCTGTCCGCCTGAGAGCCGCACCCCGGCCTCGCCCACGGCGGTCTCGTACCCGTGGGGCAGCGCCGCGATAAAACGGTCCGCCTGGGCGCGCCGCGCCGCCTCGCGCACCTCGGCGTCGGCGGCCCCGGGCCGCCCGTAGCGGATGTTCTGCGCGACCGTGCCCGGAAAGAGCGAGGCCTCCTGGGGGACGAGGCAGACGGCCCGACGCAGATCGTCGAACTCGATCTCGCGCAGGTCGAACCCGTCAATGAGGACCCGACCCTCGTCCGGGTCGTAGAGTCGTGCGAGAAGGAGCGCAAGCGTCGTCTTTCCGGCACCCGTTGCGCCCACGAGCGCGATCTGCTCCCCCGGCGCGGCGGTGAAGCTCACGTCGCGAAGCGCCGCCTCGCGATGGCCCACGGGCATTCCGGCGCCTCGGCCGGACGGACGTCCGCTTCCAGACCCGCTCGCATGTTCGCCACCGGGGTACCGGAAAGAGACCCGCTCGATCGCCACTTCCCCGCGCACCTCACCCGGAAGCACCGCCGGAAGCACCGCCGGAAGCACCGCCGGAAGCACCGCCGGGTCCTCCGGCGGTCGAACCTCCGGACCGACCTCGAGGTATTCGCCGACGCGCTGAAGCGAGGCGGCGGCGCCCTGGAACGAGTTGTACACGAGACTCATCTCACGCACCGGACCGAAGAACCGGTTCACGTAGCCGAAGAAGGCGAGGAGCGTCCCCACGGTAAGCGCGCCGCGGGCGAGAAGCGATCCGCCGCAGGTCAGCACGAGGACCGTGCTGAGCGCGTTTGAGATGGACATGAGGGGGAAGAGCAACGCGAAGAAGAGCGAGGTCCTGAGGTTCGCCCGCATGTTTCGCAGGCTCAGGTCCTCGAACTGCTCGACACCGGCCTGCTCACGCGCAAGCGACTGGGTGACTCGCATGCCGGAGACGCCCTGCTGGACGCCCACGTTCACCGCGGCGACCTCACGCCGCAGCGAATCGTAGGACTCGCGCATCTTGCGCCCGAGGTACCGGATTCCCACTCCTATGACGGGGATCGAGATGCAGGTTACGAGCGCGAGCCGTGCGTCGAGCACGAACATCATCACGAGCACTCCCGCGAGGGTGAGCACGTCGGCGAGAGCATGGACGATGCCGGTAGAGACGAACTCGGAGAGCGAGTACACGTCGTTGGTCAGGCGCGACATGATCTCACCGACCCGCTCGCGTCGAAAGAAGGAGAGCGAGGCGCGCAACACCGCCGCATGCAGGTCGCAGCGCAGCGCGCGGACGACGTTCTGCCCCACCGTGCCGGAGAGCAGGCTCTGTGCGAACGTCGCGAACCACTGTGCGAGGGTCAGTCCGGCGTAGAGGATGACGACGAGGAGCAGGCCTCGCACGTCCAGGTTCGCGATGTGCCGATCAACGGCGACCTTGAGCAGGAACGGCAGGGCGAGGGTGATCGCGGACGCCGCGACCATCGCGGCGAGCGCGACGGCGATCATCCGGGCGTGGGGACGGAGGTAGGGCAGAAGCAGACGGACATAACGTCGGTCCAGATCAGCCAGTCTGAAGTCGTGCTCCTGTTCGCCCTGGAGCCGCGTCATGAATCCGGCCCGCATTATCCGCCCCCTTTGCTGCTCGACTCGCCTCGAAACTGCAGATCGTAGAGCCTGCGGTAGAGTCCGCCCGCCCGCATGAGCGATTCGTGCGCGGATTCGCCCGGACTGCCGACCCCCTGATCGACGAGCCGGCCGGCTTCGAGGACGACGATGCGGTCGGCATGGTGGACGGTCCAGAGCCGGTGCGCGATCACGATCGTCGTGCGATCCCTGCGTGCCGCCTCGAGCGAGGCGTCCATCGCGCGCTCGGTCGCCGCGTCCTGACTCGACGTCGGCTCGTCGAGGAGCAGCACGGGCGGATCGCGAAGCAGGACCCTCGCGAGTGCGAGGCGCTGCCGCTGACCGCCTGAGAGCTCTGCCCCGCGTTCGCCGACCGGTGTGTCGTAGCCGTCCGGCAGGCCTGAGATGAAGTCGTGGAGCGCAACCATCCGCGCCACGGCCTCCACGTCGCCCGGCGAGGCCGACGGGTCGGCGTACGCGATGTTCTCACCAATCGTCGCGTCGAAGACGAAGGCGTTCTGCATCGCGATACCGATCGCCACGCGCAGGCTCTCGATCGTTATCTCACGCGTGTCGACACCGTCGATCAGGATCCGCCCCGCCTGCGGCTCGTAGAACCGGGCGAGCAGGTGAACGAGCGTCGACTTCCCGGCGCCGGACGGCCCCACGAGCGCAACCGTTTCCCCGGCTTCGACGTGGAAGCTGATGTCGTGCACGGCCGGCGCGCCCTCCTCGTACCCGAACAAGACATCCTCGAAGGCGATCGCGCCCTTCGGATCGGTGAGTGGAACCGCGCCGGGGCGGTCGCCCACCTCCGGTTGCGTGTCGAATATCTCGAACACCCGCTCCGCCGCGGCGAGCGCCTGCATCGTCGCGCTCAGCATCATCCCGGTCTGCCGGATCGGCCGCAGCAGCATCCCGATGTAGAGTGTGAACGCGATGAGTGTCCCGATCGTGACGTCGCCCTGGATGACTCCGTACCCGCCGGCGAGCAGGACGAGCGCGGTCCCGAGTCCCATAACCACCTCGGCCACCGGCATCCAGAGCGCGGTGATCCGGATCGTCTGAACGCTCGCATGGCGGTACGCGGCGTTCGCGCGCTCGAACAGTTCCTCTTCGAAGGGCTCACGGCCGAACACCTTGACGACGAGAATCCCTGAGAGCGTCGTCTCGAGGCGGCCGGTGAGCGCGGAGAGCTGCCGCCGAACCCGGCCCATCGCGGGCCGGACGCTGCGGGCGTACACGTACATGCCCGCGGCAATGAAGGGAATCATCGCGAGGTAGACGAGCGCGAGCAGCGGATTCCAGATCAGGAGCACGACCAGAATTCCGACGATGAAGAGCAGGTTCGTAACGATGATAACCGCCGACCGGCCAAAGAACTGACTCAACGTGTCGACGTCCGCGGTCGCGCGCGTGACAAGGTCACCCGTGCTCGCCGCGTCGTAGAACGAGAACGACAGGCGCGACAAATGGGCGAACAGCTCGGTGCGGATGCGGTAGACGACACGCTGGCCGAGCCGGGCGGTCAGGTAGAGCCGCACGAAGTCTGCGGCTCCGTGGACCATGGCGAGCCCCATGAGCGCGGCCGCCACGGGGACGAAACTGAACTCCGCGCCGTGGCGCACGATCCGGTCAACCGTGTACCTGATGATCCACGGCGGCAGCAGATCGAGGATCGCGGTCCCCACGGAGACCGCGATCACGGTAGCGAGTGAGAGCCGGTGATGCTTCAGCCAGGAGAGCAGCCGGCGCATGATCCGCTGCTACTCCTTGGGCTCGTTGGACCGGCAGCACGAATGCTCACGCTCCTCGCCGTGGCACTCGCGAATCTGCTCCTCTGAGCACTCCTCCGGTTTTCCCTTCAGGTTCTCCGGCTTCTCACAACAGCACGACTCTTCTTTGTGTGGCATATCCACCTCCTCATGCATGTATCCATTCCATAAGAGATTACTTATGGTTATGGTCAAAAAAAAGAACACGAGACCCTGTGCCGCGTCGCCGGCGAAACTCAGCGCCCGACGGGCGCCGCCGGCGTCCTGCTGCCCGTTGGGGCTTTGGCGTCGGCCTCAGGACCGGCCTCTCGCGTCTCCTGCACGCCGAGCCCGGCGAGCGCCGCCTGCGCACGCTCGAGGCGCTCCACGTTCACGCGGTAGTGCACCATCGTTCCGGCCTTGCTCGCCTCGACGAGCCCGGCGCCCTTGAGCACTGCGAGGTGCTGCGACACGGCCGGCTGGCTGATGTCGAGCCGCCTCGTGAGCGCGTTCACGCAGAACGACCTCGTCCGCAGCAGGTGGACAATCTTCAACCGTGAGGGAGCCGCCAGCGCCTTGAGCACGTCCGAGAGCTCGTTCAGTTCCATAAGCCTACGCTAATATTAGTGGAGCGGCTCGCCGCTGTCAAGGGGGCATGGTGAATGGATTGGTGATGAGAAGGCCGTCAGTGTAGAGTCCGCCCTGGAGTTCTAGCGTGAGCAGCCGGACACATCCTCCACGCGCACGTCGGCGACGATCGCCTGCTCGGCGGTCCATGCGCGAAACCTCCGCGAACCATGCCCGCCTGACCCTGATGTCCCTTGCGCCGGTCGGTTCGGCCTCCTACACTGGGAACATGAAACAAATCGCAGCCCCCCGCATCGCGGCAATCATCAACGGTCTCACATTCGTCGGTATGCTCGTGGTCAACATCCTCGCCACTTCGCTTCCGCTCAACGACATGACCACCGGAGAGCTCTCGGACGCGCTTCCGAATCTCTTCGTGCCCATCGGCCTGACCTTCTCGATCTGGGGCGTCATCTGGCTCCTCCTCGCGGCATATCTCGTGTTACAGATCAGGACCGCCTTCGGTGGGGCCGGTGCGGCGACGTCGTCGAACGGGGCTCCATCGCAGTCGAGCCCGTTCTCGCCGCGGGTCGTAGGCGCCTGGTTCGCGGTGAACATGGCGCTGAACGTTGGCTGGATCTTCGCCTGGCACTACCAGCTCGTCGGACTTTCCGTCATTATAATGCTCGCGCTTCTCGCGACCCTCATTGCGATGTTCCTCCGGGTCGACCGCGCGGTCGCTGCCGCGGGCAGCGGCCGCTTCGCCCGCGTACCCAT
>SLST01000603.1 GCA_007130265.1 Spirochaetales bacterium | reverse complement strand
GACCGTTCGGTGTACTCGCCGTCGCTGTTGCAGTCGATTCCCTCGTTCAGGTACTCGTCAACGCTCGCGAGCAGATCCGACCGATCGAGGTCGTTAGAGAGCATCGCCATCGCGCCGGCCATGACCCACCGGTGATTCGGCGTGTGAAACCCGCCCTCCTTCATGCCGTCCGCGCCCCGGCGCATGAACCCGAGCAGCTTCTCCTCGAGCCGGGTCTCCAGATCGCTCCCCCGCCCGTAACGCTTCAGAACCCGGTACGCGGGACTCACGTTCCATATGGCAAAGCCGACGCTGGTTGCGTCGTGGAAGTTCGTCTCGATGAGGTCCGTCGTCCCGTCGGAATGCATGTGCCTCAGGGTGTGATCACACGCCAGAACGGCGCGCTCGAGAAGTGTGGCGTCTCCATGGTACGAAGACAAGTCGTTCCAGTAGAGCACACCGAGGTTCGCCGCCGCGCTGATTCCATGCGCCGGCTCGGCAAACCCTTTGCGTGCCTCCGGAAACCCGCCGTAGTCCGGATGCTCCGGGTCCATGCACTGTCGCTGCAACAGCGACGCTACGCTTGCGTCCGCGCTCTCAACGAGCAGGGGATAGTGGCTCTTCATTCACGCGATAGTAGAGGATCCGCCGCGTGGCCGCAATGCCGCCGCGACGGTCCGTCAGCCAGGCCGCATCAGCCCTTGATCGCTCCTATCCGCACGCCCTGCGCGAAGTAGCGCTGGAGGTAGGGGTAGACCACCAGAATTGGGAGTATCGACACAACGATGACCGCTGATGCGGTACCCTCGAACGTGATCATCACCTCAGAAATGTCAATGCCCTGCTGCAGCGCCCATTCCTGCAGGAGGCGTTCAGCGTCCTGGGTGAAGAAGAGCATCGCACGGAGCTTGACCGGGAACGGGTAGAGCCTCGGGTTGTGCACGAACATGAACGCATAGAGCCAGTTGTTCCAGTACTGTACTCCGGCGAAGAGCGCGATCGCCGCGTAGACCGCCTTGGAGAGGGGCGCGATAATCTTCTGGTAGATCGTGAACTCGCTCGCGCCATCGAGCTGAGCAGACTCCGTCAGGCTGAAGGGGATCGACCAGTAAAAGGTCCTGATGATGATCATGTAGAAGCCCATGGCAACCATGGGCAGAATCATCACGAAGTACGTGTTCAGAATGCCCAGTGCGCGAAACCAGACGAAGTTCGCGATGATCCCTCCTCCGCCGAGCACCATCGGGATTATCACGAGGAAGTAGACGAAGAAGACGTTCCCGCGGATGTCACGGCGCGACATGGTGTATGCCGCAGTCGAATTGACGAAGAGGGACAGCGCCGTGCCTACCGCGGTGATTAGCACCGAGTTGAGGAACGGACGGTAGACCGACACGTCGTTGAGCACCCGGCGATAGTAGAAGAGCGTGAACTCCTGCGGAATGAGCGCGAGCCTCAACTGGGATCGCGGCTGAAAATCGAGTGAGTCCTTGAGCACCGAGAGCATGGGCACGAGCATCGTCAACGCAACGATGAAGAGAAGCAGCCCGTTGAAGACGCGGAAAACCCGGTGTCCGGTAGTATCAATCTTGACCGACATATCCGCGCCTCCCTAGAAAATCCCGCGGCCTTCAGGCGAAAACCGTTTGGTGACCCAGTTGACCGTCAGCAGGAGCGTCATACTGATCGTCGCCTTGAACAGACCAGCTGCCGCTCCCAGACCGTAGCGCCGCCTGACGAGACCGACATCGTAAATGTAGGTGTCCAGGATCTCCGCAGTCGAGTTGATCATCGGGTTCTTCAGCATGAGCACAGGCTCGAAAAGTCCGGAGAAGACGTCGGCAAAGCTCAGGACGAAGAGCACAAGGATCGTGGGCGCAAGCGCGGGCAGGGTGACCGCGAAAGTCTGGCGTATCCTCCCGGCGCCGTCGATTACCGCAGACTCGTACAGCTCTGCATCGACGGCCGAGAGAGCCGCAAGGTAGATGATCGCCGAATATCCGACCCCCTTCCAGATACGCAGATAGGTCAGAAGCCACGGGAATAGCCTGGGGATTGAGAAGAAGAAAATCGGTTCACCGCCGAACGCACGAATGAGGTCGTTCACGTATCCGAAACGCGGGGAGAGGATGCTGATGAAGATCGTGGACACGACCACCCAGTTGATGAAGTTGGGCAGTACGGTAAGAGTCTGCACGACCTTCTTGAACGACTTGACGCGGATCTCGTTAAGCAGGAGCGCGAAGAGGATGGGTGCAGGAAAGAAGAAGAGATAACCAAGGAGTACGATTCGCCACGTGTTGATAAAGGCGTTCCAGAAGTAGTCCAGGTTGAACAAAAACCGAAAGTGTTCAAGTCCTACCCACCCCTGGAAACCGGCTGTGCGGAAGTCCATGAACGCGATCAGGCGTCCCGGCAGAGGGATGTACTGGAACATGACTGTGAAGACCATCGCTGGCAGGATCATCAGGTAGAGGGGGACACTCCTCTTCGTGAAGATCTTCCCCTTTTTCTTGGTCTTCGTGGTGGTATCGAGCGGAAGAGCTACCGCATCTGAATGCGCCATGGCTACCTCGTCAATGGATAGAATTCTCTCGTTTCAAACGGGAAGAAAGGGGCCAGCGACGGCTGCGCCGTGCTGACCCCTCAGAATGCCTTAGCCGCACCAGGTGGGGCTAACAGTCAGGGGCACTAGTATCTCCACTGCGTGGAGGAAGTCTTGCCCATAGCAGCGTTGCCTTCGTCGAGGACCCGCTGCGCGCCAATCGCTCTCATCTGCTGGCGATAGCTATCAAGCGCCTGCTGAGGCGTCATCTGACCGGTGGTCGCAAGGGTCACGGTCTCGAGGAAGATACGCCGAATGTCCGACGAGATCGCGTCGTAGTGCTCGGAGCGCGGCTCCGTATGTCCCGTCACGTACTGGAAGTAGATCTCAGTCTCAAGACCCTGCTGAACCATGTCGGCAATACGACTCTCTCGTTCCGACCAGTCCCTGCTGGCCTGCTCATTGCCCTGCGTGATGTACCCCGACTGCCAGAGCGCGTAGTGCGGCTCCACGTCGTTCGGGTAGATGCTCGGACCGGGAGCGAAGACCGGGTTTCCGTCGCTCCATCTCCACGGGAGCCGGACGATCTCGTCGTTGGGGCCGAACTCCCAGTACTTCTCGTAGATGCCCCATCGGCCGGACCAGTAGGCAATCTCGTTCCCCAGGAAGAGGTCGAGGAAGAGGTTCGCCTGCTCCTTCGCATTGTTCGTGCCCCTGACCATGATGAGCGGCTCACCGCCTCCATATCCACCGCCCGGATTCACGTAGCGGTCGGCGTACTCGCTCGTAAGCCCCAGGATGGGGACGAACTCGGCGTCTGGATCCACGGTGCGCGCCTGAGTGGTGTACCACGTGTAGTTGTGGGTCCAGTCGTAGATGCTGCCGGCGAAGCCCTGCCAGATCCGCTCACGCGCGGCGCCACCGCTTGGAATCGTGAAGGCCTCAGGATCGAGGTAGCCGTTCGCATAGAGATCCGCCAGGTTCTGGAGAGCGGCTGCCATCTGCGGCTTGAGCATACCGTCATTGAACCGATCTCCGTCGTGGGGATCGGTCGCGATCGCGTGCGCCCCGACATGGTTGAGTGGTACTCCAAAGGCATGGAACATGTCCTGCAGGAGCCAGGTCGTGCGGGTCGTGAGGCCCACAGTGTCGTCCTCGCCGCTCTGGTTCGGATCGTTCTCCGTGAACATCCTCATCGCGGTGTAGAACTCTTCAATCGTCTGAGGAACCGGGAGGCCCAGGTTGTCCAGCCAGTCCTTGCGGATGTGGCGGGAGAAGTTCCTGCCCGGCATCCACGCCGTCGGGAAGCCAACGAGCACACCGTCTCGCATCCACTCTTCCTGCATGCCGGGTTCGAGCTTCTGCCAGTTCGGGTTGTCCTGGATCAACGGGAGCCAGTCCATGCTTGAGCCATCGGCCCAAAGCTCGGCCGCGTACGCGCCGCCAAAGTGCCGGATGATGCCGCTGATCTCGCCGGTGGCCAGCGCGAGGCTGATCCGCTCCGGATACTCCGGCCTCGGAAAGTAGTTGATCCTGAGATCAACCTCAAAGTAGTCGTTGAACCACGGTATGAACTCTTCTTTGAGGTCGATGTTCTCCGTCGGGTCACCACTGTCGAAGTAGAACAGCGTCGTAAACTCGAGAATCGGTCGATCGGTGACCGCCGCCTCCTGCACCCCCGTCGCGAAGAGGGACCCCGCGACAATGAGCGTGAGACCGAGTAGTAACAGCGTTACTCTTTTCATAATACCGCTCCTTTGTCTGGACACGCCCGAGTGGCGAGCCCGTGGTATTGTAGGACAATGGTAGCTCTGCCCCGGCCATCTGTCAACATCGAAAACACTTACGCGCGGTCTCCCGCAATCCCGGACGTCTGCTCCGGCGGCTCGAGCGCCCCGAGCGTCTCGCTGATCACCGTCGCTTCGGTGAGCCCGCGTGCGCCGTGCTCGGACTTGATCAGGATACGCTTGTTCAGGATTGGGCCGGCGATCTCCTGCACGTCCTCGAGAACGACGTGGTCGCGCCCGCGAAGCGCCGCAAGCGCCTGCGACCCCCGGTAGAGCGCGAGGGATCCGCGCGGTGAGACGCCGAGCGTCAGCCGTGCGTCCTCGCGGGTCTTCCCGATGATCGCCATGATGTAGTCCTTGATCGGCTCGTCGACACGGACAGAAAGGATCGCTTCCTGCATCTTCGTGACCGTCTCCGGGTCGGAGACCTGCTGCATCTCATCCACAGGCCGTGCCTCGGTAGCCTGCGACCCCATGATTCGGGCCTCCGCGTCACGGTCAGGGTACCCAAGGCTGAACGAGAGGAAGAACCGGTCCTTCTGAACCTCGGGAAGCGGGAAGGTGCCCTCAGACTCGGTGGGGCTCTGCGTCGCCATGAGGAAAAAGGGGCTCGGGAGGGTGATCGACCGGCCTTCTACGCTCACCTGCCCTTCCGCCATTGCTTCGAGCAGCGCGGACTGGGTTCGCGGGGTCGCGCGGTTGATCTCGTCAACGAGAAGGACGTTCGTGATCACCGGCCCCTGCCGGAAGCTGAACTCACCCGTCTTCTGGTTGAAGATCGACACACCGAGAACGTCCGACGGCAGGAGGTCCGG
>SLST01000473.1 GCA_007130265.1 Spirochaetales bacterium | reverse complement strand
GTTGATGACGAGCTCGGTAATCACTTTGAGATCCCGGGCATGCGCCTCCTTCAGGACGCGCCGGAAGTCCCGGATCGTGCCGTAGGCCGAGTGTATTCCGCGATAGTCGGAGATGTCGTACCCGTCGTCGCGCCAGGGACTCGGGTAGAATGGCAGAAGCCAGATGACGTTCACTCCCAGATCCTGCAGGTAGTCAAGCTTCTCGCTGAGACCTCGAAAGTCTCCCATGCCGTCGCCGTTCGAGTCGTAGAACGATCGGACGTGCAGCTCGTAGATGATGGCATCCTTGTACCAGGGGGCGTCAGACATGCGTGCTCCTTACTCCGGCTCCAGGCGGAAAATCTGTGCGGGTCGATGATGAGGGTCGAGTTTGACGAAGTTCCAGTAGTCTTCCCACGTATAGGAACGCCGCGAGAGCAGTTCGGTAACACGGAAAGGGCGCGAATCGTGATGTCCGACCGCCACGGGAGAGAACTCGACCCACGCCGAATGCGTGTGCTCGTAGCTCAGGTTGACGACGATGAGCAAGACGTCGCCTCCGTCCTCGCTCATCTTGCTGTAAGCGATGATGTGCTCGTTGTCGGTCGTGTGGAACCGCAGCCCCCTCGTACGCTGAAGCGCGGGATGCCGAGCACGGATTGCGTTGATCTCGGTGATGAAGGGCGCAAGGGAACGCGGGTCGGAGGTTTCCCAGCGCCGGACCTCGTACTTCTCGCTGTCGAGGTACTCCTCGCCGCCCGGTTCCCGCGGCGTCGCCTCCTGAAGCTCGAAGGGCGGACCATAGATCCCGTAGTTCGAGCTCAACGTGGCGGCGAGTACGAGGCGGATCATGAAGGCCGGCCGGCCACCCTCCTGGAGGTATTCGTGGAGAATGTCCGGGGTGTTCGGCCAGAAGTTGGGTCGGTAATAATCGGCGACGTCGCTCGCCGTGAGCTCGGTCAGGTACGACTCGAGCTCGGCCTTCTCGGTTCGCCACGTGAAATAGGTATAGCTCTGCGAGAACCCCATCTTCGCGAGCCCGTACATGCGATGGGGACGCGTGAACGCCTCGGAGAGGAAGATCGCCTGCGGGTGTTTCGCCTTGATCTCCGCGATGCACCAGCTCCAGAAAGGGAAGCTCTTGGTATGGGGGTTGTCCACCCGGAAGATCGTCACGCCCTCGGCAATCCAGTGAACGAAGACGTTCTTCAGCTCCTGCCACAACGATTCCCATGCGTCGGTCTCGAAGTTTATGGGATAGATGTCCTGGTACTTCTTTGGCGGGTTCTCGGCGTACTGGATAGACCCGTCGGGCCTCCGGACGAACCACTCCGGATGCTCCTGCACCCAGGGATGATCGGGGGAACACTGGAAGGCGATGTCAAGCGCGACCTGAATACCGCGGTCGGAGGCGGCCTTCACTAGCGCGCGAAAATCCGCTGCCGTTCCAAGGTCCGGATGGATCGACGTGTGCCCGCCCTCCGGGCCGCCGATCGCCCAGGGAGACCCGGGGTCGTCGGCGTCGGCTACCAGGGCATTGTCGCGCCCCTTGCGAAACGAGAGGCCGATCGGATGGATGGGCGGGAGGTAGAGCACGTCGAAGCCCATACCGGCGATATAGTCGAGCCGTTCGATCGCGTCGAGGAAGGTTCCATGAACGCGGTCGGCCCGGTAGGTGCTGCGAGGGAACATCTCGTACCACGTGCTGTAGCCCGCCCGCACCGGGTCCACGGTGATCGAGAAGCCGGCGCTGCGCGTGGCTACCGACCGGTCCGGATACCTGCGCGCCGTCGCGATGAGCCGGGGGTCGAGCGCCCTTCCTGCCCGCTCCTGGAGCGGCGCCGCGGTCGACTCGAAGAGTTCCGCGGCGGTCAGAAGCCTGTCACGGTCCGCGCCCTCCTTCGTTCTTGCAGCCGCGCCCTTGAGAAGCGCCGCGCCGATCGCCAGATCGACGTCGGACTCGGAGTCCACCTCTACCTTTTTGCGCAGACCGTCTACCCACGTGTCGTAGTGGTCCACCCACGCCTCGACGTGAAACTCGTACGTGCCGATGCGCTCGAGCGTGAGCGGTCCCTCCCACTCGTCATTGCCGAGCGGGCGCATCTGCGACTCGCGATACTGCTTCTGCCCTCTCTGCCGGAAGCGGACGCAAGCGCGCAGCAGATCGTGTCCGTCGGAGTAGACGGCCGCTCGCACCGGCACGGTATCGCCGACCACCCGCTTCGCGGGGTACTTTCCGCAATCAACAGTCGGCCGGACGTTCTCCACTATCGCTCGTTCTTTCGACATAGTCCTATGATGAACGTACTCAAGGCAGCCAGTCAACATCAACCGGAGGCACCGCCGGTGGGCTTGCCGAGACCGCTCATCACGGAGATGATGGGCAGAGAGAGGAGGCTCCCGTGTCCGAACCCATCAACCGCTACCTCGACCACGCCGTGTTGAAACCCGAGCTCACCCGCGACGAGGCCCGGGAGGCCATACGGCTTGGCATCGACTACGAGGTGCGAACCGTCTGCGTGCGTCCATGTGATATCGAGCTCGCCACGTCAATGTGCCGCGGAACGACCACTGAGGTCTCTTGCGTGGTTGCCTTTCCCCACGGGTGCGCCATGAGCTCGATGAAGGCGGCAGAAGCCCAGGCTTCCATCGCCGCAGGGACCAATGAGATCGACATGGTGGTGAACTTTGGCTTTGTCCGCTCGGCCATGTGGGATGAGGTGATCGCGGACATACGCGCGGTGACCGACGTCGCGCGCCCGCACGGCGTGCTCGTGAAGGTGATCTTCGAGACTTCGTACCTGACGCTCGACGAGATCACCCGCGCGACCGAGTGCGCGATCGAGGCGAAGGCCGACTTCGTGAAGACCTCGACCGGCTTCGCCTCCGACGGCGCCACCGAGGAGGGGGTCCGCGCCATGCTTGCGGCCGCCGACGGCCGGATCCAGGTCAAACCGTCCGGAGGGATACGCGACCGGCAGCGGGCGCAGTTCTTCATCGACCTTGGCGCGACGAGGATCGGCAACGGCTATACCTCCACGCGCGCGATCTGCGAAGGGGAGGGAACCGACGGTGAAGCGTACTAACCACAAACGGATCATCGTCACCGGCGCCGGCCGGGGAATCGGCCGCGCGATCGCGCTCGAGCTCGCGCGCAGCGGTCACTCGGTTGCCCTCGCCTCACGCACCGAAGCCCAGGTTCAGGCGGTCGCAGATGAGATCGCCGCGGCCGACGGCACGGCGATCGCCGTGCCGACGGACGTCACCAGTCAGGCGTCGGTCGAGGAGCTGGTCTCTCACACGCGGGAGCGCTTCGGCGGCATCGATGTCGTGGTGAACAACGCGGGCAGCTTCCAGACGATCGGCCCCACCTGGGAGACCGACCCCGAGAGCTTCTGGACCGATCTCACAATCAACCTCCGCGGACCCTACCTCCTCTGCCGCGCCGTCATCCCGCGGATGATCGAGCAGGGCGGCGGGACGATCATTAATATGATCGGCGGCGGCGCTGCCGGCCCGCTTCCCTACGGCAATGCCTACGGGACCTCCAAGGCGGGTCTCACCCGCTTTACCGAGACGCTCGCCGAGGAGCTGAAAGGCCACCACATCGCGGTCTTCGCGACGAACCCGGGACTCGTTCGCACCGAGATGACCGAGCTCCAGCTCACAACCGACGCCGGTAAGAAGTGGATGACCCGCATCGCCGAGCTCTTCGAGGAGGGAGCCGACCGGCCGCCCACCGACGCCGCGCGGCTCATCCGCGCACTCGTGGAGGGAGACTACTTCGAGCTCACCGGCCGACAGTTCGGCCCCGACGACGACCCGGCAACGGTCGCCGCGGACACCGACCGCATCCTCCGGGAGGACCTGCGCACCCTGCGGTTCAGGTGAGCATGACCTGCGTGGTGTTCTGCTTCTCGGGCACCGGCAACACGTGGTGGTGCGCGCATCGCCTCGCCTCATCGCTCGATGCGCGCGGTGTGCAGACGCGCGTAGAGAGCATCGAGCGGACCGGTGCCGACGCTGCCGCCGATCTGGCGCGCAGTGCCGACCTCGTAGGACTCGGCTGGCCGGTCTACGGCTCGGACCTGCCGGAGCCTATGAAGCGGTTCATCGACGCCACGCTTCCGCCGGCCAATGGGCAGGGGTTATTCACGTTCTGCACGCAACTCCTCTTCTCGGGTAACGGCGCTCGCGTATACGAGCGGGAGCTTGCCGCACGTGGCTGGACAATCGGGTGGTCGGCGCACCTGCGCATGCCGAACAACATCAGCGTCGCCGTATCGCCGCTCTCGTGGTCGGCCGATCCGCGCGTGCACGAGCGGCGCCTTGAAAAAACCGCGCGCAGGATAGACCGCTTCGCCGAAGCGGTCGTCGGCGGACAACACTTCAGCCAGGGTCACGGGCCGCTTCCCGCGGCTCTCGGCGCGATGCAGCGCCGTCCGTTCCGCAGATGGTTTCCGCGACTCCGCAACGACATCTCGGTCGACACCGAACGCTGCACACGCTGCGGACGGTGCGTCCGTATCTGCCCTTCGGGGAACCTGGCCATGACCCCGGACGGCGTCGTCGCCGGCGGCGCGTGCGTCCTGTGCGTCCGCTGCTACAACTACTGCCCGGTCCAGGCGGTGCGCTACATGGGGCGTCCGCACCGGCCGGAACGAGGTCTCCCCTACCGAGGCCCGGTGCCGGACTTCAGGCCCGAGGAGCTGGCTGCCGAGTGACGCGAGCCGCCCTCGTCACACAAACGTGATCACCCCAAGCAGGACGACGCCGCCTGCGAGGAAGAGAACCGGCGTGTCCCACGTATGGGGCGCGAACGCCTCCGCAAGCGTCATCGCCACAGGTATCAGCGCGATGGCCGCGACGAACTGACTCGCCGTGAAAGCGTCACGGAACAGAAGCACGACGATCACGGCCGTGATGAACACGCAAGCGCTCCCGATAAACGAGCGCGTGTACGAGCGGCCCGAAGTGAGCGACGGCACCCGGTAGGTACGGCGGCCGAAGCGAACCCCGACCGGCTCGGCAAGCCCGTCCCCAATGCCGTTCACCAGGATCGGTATGTAGATGAGCCGGTACACGCCAAGACGATGCAGCATCCAGGCAAGCGGTCCAAGCACCAGGAACCCGGCTGCCATCTGGGTG
>SLST01000351.1 GCA_007130265.1 Spirochaetales bacterium | reverse complement strand
GGATGAGATTGGTGCCGTTGGGATACCGAAAGCTCACGTCGCGAGCTTCCAGGCCCCGGGTGATGGGCGCGGGAACCGGCCGGGGCGACGGAGGGTCGACGACGACCGGTTGGAGGCCCAGGAACTCGTAGACGAGCTTGAGGAAGAGGTTACTCTCGTAGAGCCCGTTCACGGTGCCAAGGAGCTCGCTCATCGTGCTCTGCCCGCGCTGGACCGCCTGGAGCAGGAGCACGAGATCGCCCAGGCTCGCCTCACCGCGCAGCGCCTGCAACGTCACGAGAGCGATGACCGCAAAGACGACCGCCGTCTGCACGAGATAGGCGAGCACCTCTGCGACCGACCGGCGGGCCTCGAGCGAGAGCCGCTCATGACGAAGCTCGTCGCGCTTCTGCGCCGACTGCCCCTGGAGGAACCTGCTGAGGCCGAAGATGCGAAGCTCCTTCGCGTGCATCTTCCCGGTCAGCAGCCAGTTGAGGTAGGCCACCGCGCGTTCGGCCATCGTGCGGCGCATCCGGCGGGCGAACTCCCGGCGCGAGAAAACCGACCGCGCAAGCCCGAGCGGACCCGATGCGACCACAATCGCCACCAACGCGTACCACGGCAGGACCGATGCGACGATCGCGAGGATTCCCACCATGGAGACGACGGTTCGCAGGAGCCCCATGAGCTGCTCGACGACCGCCGCCGGGCGGTAAGGCGCCTCTTCCTGCGCGCGGTAGAGCTTGTCGTAGAACTCCGGTCCGTCGTAGTACTCGAGGTCGACCTCGAGCGACTTCTCGTGGATGATCGACTGCACGTGGTCGCTGAGCCTTGAGGCCTGCGCCTGCCGCACGAGATTCGACACGGGGCGCAGCGCGAACGAGACCGCGGTTGCCGCCCCGGCGCCGGCAACGAGCGCGAGCAGATGGCCCGGCTCACCGCCGGCAGCGATCGTGTCCACGATGAGCCTGATCAGCAGGAGCGGCACGAGCGGCACGAGCGACTGAAGGATGACGAGCAGGACCGACGCGACCATCAGGCGCGGAGCGCTCTCCCACACGAGCCGCACCGCCGGCCCCAGGTGCAGCCCCGCGACTCGGTCCCTCAGATTCGTCATCACTATTCTCTCCTCGCAAGATCGCCTCGCACCGCCTCGTTGACGGCCGGGAGGCTCTCGTACCCGGACGGGTAGCGAAGGCGCAGGACCGGCACGCTCTTCACGATCCGCGAGAGGCGCCCGAGGCGTTCGGCGCGCATGTCAGTCGCGTCCACGAGCTGCGCGATGAAGGAGTTGTGGATCAGGTGCATCAGCGCCTCCGCGGGGGGAACCGGTGTGATCGTGACCTGCGCCTCCGTGGAGCGGTCGCGGTGGAGGAGGTAGATCGCGCCCACCGGTAGCGAGCCGGCAGCAAAGCCCCCTACCCGCTCCGCCGGTACGCCCACCTTCTCGAATGCCGGATGGATGAGCTCGAACTCGTTTGCGCCGGTTGCCGTCGTGAACGCGGCGATCTGATCGCTCGTCATCTTGAACTGCGGATAGCCGCGGTGACACGTCACCCCGTCGTCGTCCGTCTCCAGTACGGCGATGTCGTCAGCAAGAAGCGGCGCCCCGGCTCGTACCAGGGAGGCGACCATCGTGCTCTTCCCGCCGGTAGAGTCCGCGGCGAACACCGCCGCCTTCCCGGCGATCTCCACCGCCCCGGCGTGGATCGCGGTGAACGAGAGGCGCTCGCAGCAGTAACAGAGCACGTGCCCGAAGAGGCAGATGTCGACGAGGTAGCGGCAGTCGGGATCAAGGAGCTCGCACTCGATGGCCCCGGGGCGCAGGAGGAAGTCCGCCACGCGGGGGAAGCGCATGGTCTCGGTGGGGGCGCCGTCGCCCGCGTAGAGCTCGACGGCGCTCTCGCCGTGGGTGTTCGTTTCGCGGGAGGCGTAGATGCGGCTTGAGCGGCGAAGCGCGCGCGCCTGGTCTACGAGGCGGCAGGTGAAGTGGAGGTCGAGCGGGGGGCCTGCGGACGCGGGCGGCGCACCGAGCGCGAGCGGCGTGCGAAACGCGTAGTCTGAGATCAAACGCAGGCCGTAGATATGGTATTCGCGTGTGTCAGATCTCGTCATCTCAGGCGCCGCTCAGAATCCCGTCATTCTGAAGCGTTGTGACGAAGTTGGCAAGGTCCCGGCGCAGCGTGGGGAGGTCGACGTCGTATACGTCGGCGAGCGTCGCGGTCGCGCCCTCTACGGTGCCGCGCTCGAGGAGCGCGTCCCACATGTCCGCCGCGGTACCCTCGAGCCGAAGGCAGGGGGTGGGTTCGGGCGTTGTTTCCGGCTGGGGCGAACGGCCCCCGCGGTGCGGGATTGCAGGCATCAGCGCAACAATGTAGGCGTCGTCAAAACGGGCCCAGAGCACCCGATCTGCAGGACGGATGGGTCCGGGGCCCGGACTGACGAGCTGTGGAGGCGGGACGCCGTCCGTCCGTGGTGTGTGGCGATGCTTGAGACAGAGATGAGCAGGGAGGAACTCCCAGCCGGGCTCGATTTCCCCGGTTTCCGGGTTCCATGCACGCGTCTGAGGTTCGCTCCACGGGAAGGAAATGTGATCCGTGCGTCCCTGCCAATACGGCCGATTGGCGCCCAGGCTCTCCCAGCGGCGCCGCCACGCGGCGTATCGCTCGCCGTAACGTTGCGGCGCCCAGTCGCGAAGGTAGTCTGCCGGCAGACAGGCCACCACCCGCGGCTCAGAGGATTCGATCGCAGAGCAGAGGTCAGGATGGGCAAAGAGCGGAGAGAAGATGAAGCGGCCTCCGTTGTGCTCGCTCAGGTATTCCCTGAACCGGAGTCCGGTCAGCGAGCAGTCGTCAACGACGACCACCGGCGCCGCTGGATCACGGCGCCCGGTGAGCTGCGGGAGAGATAGGCCCAGAACGTACGACAGCAATCCAAGTACGATGTACCCGCCGCGGGGGATCGCGTCATACCGGAAGTCACGAACCTCAGCTGACCCGAACCGGCTCACGAGCCGCTCGCCAAGCCGCGCAACGGAGGACTCGACCTCCTGCCAGTCGATGTATCGTGAGGCGCTGAGGGTGAAGTCGAGCTGTTCCGCCAGTCCGAGCAAGCGGATCAGATTTGCATTGGCGAGCCTCCCGAGAGCCCCGAGCATGGGGAAAGGATCGGTGCGCGCCACCAAGACCGCGTCTGATAGCAACTGGGAGTTAGGGCTTCGCACTATGCCGTCGGCAAGAGCGAGCAATGCACCCTCCGGATCCGGCTCGCGGGTGTAAAGAAAAAGCTGCTCGGTTCCCTGAGGGAACGCGAGCAGCAGCAACGCGGTCGGGGGACCAAAGCGGTCAGCGATAGCGGTTATCCTCTTGGATAGACGCTTCCGAAACCGGGCTCTTCTGTACCGGGGATGATGTCAAACCCCGGGTTGGTCTTTCCGACCTTGGTGACCTCGCTGACCGTACCCCAGCGCTTCACTTGAGGGCTGGAATAGGTCTTGCGAGACTGCGGAATGGAACGTGTCTTGTCCATAGGCGTACTCCTTCTGAATAGTCCATCGAGCGACTTTCAGACTCAATAACTAACACTCTCCAACTCATACGACAATACAACTTTCGTGTGATTATCCTAGAGGCGATACGTAGGCAAGACTCATACTCTGATCCAGTACCGGCGAAGCCAGATCTCGAGCGAGAGTACCGACCAGATATCGAAAACCCTGGTTTCCTCGCCGCTTCGCAGGAAGTCGTCAAACTGCCGACGCAGGACCGCTTCATCGACAAACCCGAGCTCTGCGGCCCGGGTGCCCGATATCAGGCTCTCGACGGTCGATCGCGCGTGGCTCCGCAACGCTTGATGGTAGAGCGGCGCAGGAGGTACCTTCACCGCCAGCCGTGCCTGCGGCAGTATCCCATCGACCGCGCGACGCGCGAGCCGCTTGGAGTCGCCCACCCGGTGCAGCACGTTCTGCGGGCAGGCAAGCGCAAACTCGGCCAAGCGTCGGTCACTCCATGGGTCCGAAAAGCCAAGGCCTCGTACCGCGCACAATCGTTCGAGAAAGGTCACGGCGCGCATGACCAACGGCGTGAAAATGTGGCGATAGCGGTCCCTCAGTGCCGAATCCCACCAGGGCTCGGAATCACGTTCAATTGGGTCCCGATTCGGAAGACCGACGCGCTTGAGGAAACTACTCGAGACATACGGCTCCATCCGGGCACGTGGCTGGCCCGAGGTACGCCGTATAACCGGCGGCACTAGACGCGAGAGCTCAGGCCCGATCACGTAGCGCATCAGCGCCGCGGGACGCGAGTGACGATAGTAACGACGAAGGACACCGATCTGCCGGCGCGCGATCGCGAACTCACCGGCGCGAAGGAGCCCGTGTATGTCGAACACGGTCCCTCCGAACATGAGGTCGCCCCGGGTTCCATGGAAGAGGAACGAAACCTTGTCCTCGGCGGCAGCGTCTGAGGCGAGGTCGATAAACGGCTGAAACATGCTGATGAACGGATCGTCTTCATCACATCCGTGAGCCGGGTAGTCAACAAGCGGCCATGCTGCCTCCGCGGCAAACTCCCGTACGGGAAACCCGTACCGGGCGGCGATGCGGTAGACGTTCTCGCGTTCATCGCACTCCGGTATCTCGGTGAACGTCAACGTATACGCGCGAATCTCAGGCCACCCTCCGGCCGGCGAACCAGGGGCATCGCGCTCGCGCAGCCACCCGGCGATCGAAGCCACCGTGCCGGAGTCAAGCCCGCCGCTCAAGCTCACGCCCACGGGGCCGCACGTGCGGAGGCGGGCACACATCGCGTCCATGACGAGCTCCCGCAGGTGCTCCGCGTACTCTTCGTCGCCGCGGTAGCGGATGCGGTGACGGGGATCCGGGCGCCAGAAGACGCGGCGATGGACGCGTGCGCCGGGTCCCACGCGGACCTCCTCGGCCGGAGCCACCGAGTCGATCCCCTCGTAGAAGACCACACCGGGCGGGGTCTGCATCCCGGACAGGTGCCAGGCGACCGCGAGGTCGTTCAGCTTGCGCGGCACCCTGTCCGCGGCGAGGATCTGCTTCACCTCCGTGGCGAAGAGGACGCGCTGCGGTTCCACGCGGTAGTAGAGCGCGCGCATGCCCATAGCGTCCCGCGCGAGGCGCAGCTCGCGCGACCGCGGGTCCCAGAGCGCCCACGCGAAATCGCCAAG
>SLST01000536.1 GCA_007130265.1 Spirochaetales bacterium | reverse complement strand
CGCGACTGGGCGGGGAGCTTCGCGAACACCCACTACCTCATCGGCTCCGCGCTCGGACCGAGTCCCTACCCCGACATGGTGCGCGAGTTCCAGTCGGTCGTGGGGCGCGAGACGCAGGCGCAGATCGCCTCCATGATCGATCCGCTCGGCCTGAAGACGACGGCGCTCGTCGCCTGCGTAGGCGGCGGGAGCAACGCTATCGGGTTCTTTGCGCCTTTCCTTGACGCGGCGACGCCGCGGCTCGTGGGCGTTGAAGCGGGTGGCCGCGGTGTCGGGACCGGGCAGCACGCGGCGAGGATGCTCGGCCTCGGGCGGCCCGGGATCGTGCAGGGGTACAAGAGCCTCTTCCTGCTCGACGAGGACGGCCAGGTGCAGGATACCCACTCGGTCTCCGCCGGCCTCGACTACCCGGGCATAGGGCCGCAGCTCGCGTCGCTCGGGATGAGCGGGCGGGTGGAGTTCGCGCGCGCCACCGACGCCGAGGCGCTCGAGGCGCTCCGGTTCTTCGCGCGCCGCGAGGGGGTGATCTTCGCGCTCGAGTCGGCCCATGGCGCCGCCGAGGCGATCCGGCTCGCGCGCGAGCTCTCGCCCGAGGAGGCGATCGTCGTCAACATGTCCGGCCGCGGAGACAAGGACCTCTTCATCACGGCCCACGAGCTCAGCCCCGACGGATGGCGCGAGTTTCTCATCCAGGAGGCGAAACGATGAGCACGATCATGGCGCACCTCGTCGCGCACTACCCCGACCCCGAACGGTCGCTCGCGGTGGCCGAAGGGCTCGTCGACGGCGGGGCTTCGTACCTCGAGGTCCAGTTTCCCTTTTCCGACCCCACCGCCGACGGGCCGGTGATCCAGCACGCGTGCCAGTACGCGCTCGACGGCGGGTTCAGCGTCGACGCGGGGTTCGACTTCGTGCGCGCCTTGGCGTCCGTCGCGGCCCGCGGCCCGGGAGCCGACGCAGCCGCTGAGGCGGCCGACGACGCAGGCGGCCCTCGCGCGGTGCCCATCTTCATCATGTCGTACGCGAGCCTCCTCTTCGCGCGCGGGGTGCGGCGCTTCCTCGAGGACGGCGCGCGCGCCGGGGCGACCGGCTTCATCCTGCCGGACCTCCCACTCGACTACGACGAGGGGGTGTTCGCGGCCGCACGGGACGTGGGCACCACGATCGTGCCGGTCACCGTGACCTCCGCTCGCGAGACGCGCGTTGCTCTGCTGCTCGAGTCGCGGCCGGAGTACGTCTACGTCGCTCTTCGAAGCGGCACCACGGGCGCAAAGACGGAGCTCGGCGAGGAGAACCTGCGCTTTCTCGACCGGCTCCGCGACGCGGGGGTCAGAGCCATGGCTGGGTTCGGCGTGTCCGAGCGGGCCCAGGTGGAGGCGCTCGACCCCCACGTGCACGCGACCGTCGTGGGCAGCGCCTTCGTGCGCACTGTGACCACGCACGCGAGCGAGCAGCCCGAACAGCTACGCGCTCATATGGCCGCGCAGGCTCGATCCCTCGTCGGCGGCGCTCCCTCCGGCGCGAGATGAGGCGGCGCGCGAGTTGACGCGGCGCGCGGGAGACGCCATATTCGAGGTGCGCCTGATCGGCGTACTGATACCGTGGAGAGTTGAATGGCAAACGAAGTAGCAATCACGACCTCGAACTACGACGATGAAGTGGTGAACTCCGACGTTCCCGTACTCATCGACTTCTGGGCCGAGTGGTGCATGCCGTGCAAGATGATCGCCCCGGTGCTCGCCGAGATCAGCGACGAGTACGCAGGTCGGCTCAAGGTGGGCAAGCTCGACGTTGATTCGGAGGGTGAGCTCGCGATGAAGTTCAGCGTTCAGAGCATCCCGACGCTGATCCTGATCAAGGGTGGCGAGGAAGTCGGCCGAAAAGTAGGCGCCCTTCCCAAGCCGGCAATCGAAGAGCTCTTCAAAGACCACGTCTGAGACCACGTCTCGGCCGGCGAAGACCTCACGAATCGTACACCTCGTCCGTGTTCTCGCCTCCGGGAGTCGATCCGCGCGTTGGCGTGATGTGCCAGTCGGCCGCGCTGTTCGTGTCGCGTCCGTCGGAGGCTCGCGACATGGAGCGCGTCGCGGTGCTCAGGGAAGAGTCGATTGCGTCCTCGGGAGCGACGGCGCTTCCAGCCGCGACCCACGCTCCCGCCGCCACGATATCGTCCGCCCGATCCATGACCTTGCGGCTGCCGAATCCGCGGTACCGCTCATCCGAATCGCTCGTGCGGTTCGAGTAGAGCACCGCGTCGATGTACCCCCCGAGCGGGTTCTCAGTCAGGGTCAGCACCCCGTTGTTGCTCGACAGCCCGGTTCCCCCCTCCACCCAGAAGTCCCACGCCTCCGCGGAGGCGTTTCGCCCGCCGGAGGCGCTCGTGTCCGTCGTTTCGTTGATCTCTTCCGGTATGCCCTGCGGCCGGAAGTGCACGACCACGTAATCACCGGCCTCGACGTCGACCGATGGGAAGACGAAGCGCTGGTCCCAGTCGTCCGGCGTTCCCTCATGCAGCGACGCTCCTGCGAGGTTCCCGTCTGTGAGGATCCGTATCTCGACGAACTCGCCGTGATTCGTGGAGGACTTCGTGATGAACTCGTTGATGAGCATCGCCGGCAGCATCGCGTTCAGCCCGTAGAAGCGTGCGACGAACCGCAGGTTGTTCCCCGCGGCGTCGGCGACCTGCGCCTCGACGTAGTGCTGCTGGGCCGGGGAGGGCGCCGGATCGAACACGAAGAGAAGATGGTCTTCGATCGCCGACACCGCCTCGACCGAGACCGTCTCCGCGTGCAGCGGGCCGGAGACGAGACGGACCGGTTTGTCGAACCGTACCTCCAGCTCGACCGGGCTGCGAAGTCTGAGCTCCGTGACGACAGGAGGTGCCACGTCGGCGCCCTCAAGAAACGAAAGCGGCGGCAAAGGGACGCACGAGACGAACGCCGCTGCCAGCCAGACTGCACACAATCTCCGCATGGAATCCTCCTTCCTGCCTCACTTCTCTCACGCCGAAAACGGTGCCGACGCTTGTAAAGAAGGGGGGGACGCGACAGAGCACCCTGCCGAACTTGAGAGCGGCACGATGCGTGCGGTATACTCGAAGCCGGAAAGAGGGGGGCTGCATGGCGGAAAATCCGCTCTTCGAGAAGTACGGTCAGTCGTTCGACGCGGGAAAGACGATCTTTCACGAGGGCGACCAGGGCGAGCATATGTACATCATCCAGTCCGGGCAAGTGAGAATCTCCAAGAACGTAGGCGGTCGGGAGCACGAGCTCGCGGTCCTCGAGAAGGGCGACTTCTTTGGCGAGATGGCGATCGTCTCGCGCATGGCCCGAACGGCGACGGCAACCGCCGTCAATACGACCCACCTGCTCGCGTTCGACCGGCAGGGGTTCATGGGGATGATCGAGAAGAACGCCAAGATCGCGCTGAACGTCATCGACAAGCTGTGCCGTCGGCTCCAGAACGCCAACGGCCAGATCCAGCTCATGTTCCAGCGCAACCAGCGGAGCCTGATCGCGCTCAATCTCTACACGAGGTTCGGCGACCGAAAACCGGACGAGCAGCACCTGCCGCTCGATCGCACCGTCGAGCAGATCTCGCTCAACCTGGAGACGCCGCCGCAACTGGTTCAGGATCACCTCAAAGAGCTCGCTTCCGCGAACGTCGTGGCGATCAAGGGGAACGCAATCCGGCTCGTCGACAAGAGCCGGCTCAACCAGCTCGCCAACGTGGGAGGCAGCTAATGTGTGGGATAATCGGTTACTGCGGGCCAAAGCCCGCGGCGGAGATACTCGTTGAGGGCCTGAAGCGGCTCGAATACCGCGGCTACGACTCGGCCGGGATCTGTCTCCGATCCGGCGGCGCGCTTCACGTGCACAAGAGGAAGGGCAAGATCAAGGATCTGCGCGCGGTCCTGCCCGAGCGGGTGGACGGCGAGCTCGGAATCGGGCACACGCGATGGGCGACGCACGGGGAGGTGAACGACGTCAACGCGCATCCCCACACCGACGGTACGGGCCGGATCGCGATCGTCCACAACGGCATCATCGAGAACTACGCCGCCCTGCGCGAGAAGCTCGCCGAGGACGGATGCCGGTTCGTCAGCGAGACCGACAGTGAGGTCATCGCGCACCTTCTCGCGAGCCTCTACGACGGCGATCTCGAGCGTGCGGTGAAGCAGGCCGTGACCCTCCTCAAGGGCACCTACGGGATCGTCGCGATGCACGCCGACGAGCCGGACCGTCTCGTGGGCGCACGCAACGGGTCGCCGCTCGTGCTCGGCATAGGCGACGATGAGATGTTTCTCGCCTCCGACGTTACCGCGATCGTCGCCCACACCAAGCAGGTCGTCTATCTCGAGGACGGTGAGGTCGTCACGATCACGAGCTCGGACTACCACACGACCGATCTGCGCGACCGACCGGTCGACAAGAAAATCGAGTTCATCAGCTGGGAGCTCCAGGAGATCGAGAAGGAGGGCTACGCCCACTTCATGGAGAAGGAGATCCTGGAGCAGCCCGAGTCGATCCGACGCGCGATTCAGGGCCGACTGGACATGGAGTACGCTACCGGGCACCTCGGCGGTCTCAACATGAGCCGTCAGGAACTGCTGAACGTCGAGCGGGTCAAGATTATCGCGGCCGGAACGAGTTTCTACGCCGGACAGGTGGGCGCCTATCTCCTCGAGAGCGTCGCTCGGATTCCCGCGACCGCGGAGCTCGCGAGTGAGCTGCGCTACCGCAACCCCATTGTGGAGCGGAACACCGTCTACCTGGCCGTTTCGCAGAGCGGAGAGACGGCCGACACGCTCTACGCGATGCGCGAGCTTCAGCGCAAGGGAGCGCGGGTGCTCGGCATCTGCAACGTTGTCGGCAGCACGATCCCGCGCGAGTCCGACGGCGGTGTCTATATCCACTCCGGACCCGAGATCGCCGTCGCGAGCACGAAGGCGTTCACGAGCCAGCTCACGGCGTTCTACCTCTTCGCGCTCATGATGGCGCGGATGCGCCACATGGGGATCGACAGCGGTCTCTCGTTCATCCACGACCTCGAGGCGGTCCCGGCGCTAGTGACGGAGGTGCTTGCCCGGCGCGAGGCGCTTGTGCCGCTCGCGCGCGCGTACGCGGATGCCGGCAACTTCCTCTTTCTGGGCCGCGGGATCAACTACCCGGTTGCGCTCGAGGGTGCGCTCAAGCTCAAGGAGATCTCGTACATCCACGCGGAAGGCTACAGCGCGGCGGAGATCAAGCACGGACCAATCGCTCTGATCAACGAATCCACGCCAAGCCTCTTCCTCGTCACCGACGACGGGCTGCGCGACAAGGTCATCTCCAACATGAAGGAGGTGAAGGCGCGCGCCGGGAAGGTGATCGCGATCGCGGTGGACGGCGACGACGAGGTCGCCGGGATCGCCGACGATACCTTCTTCATCCCGCGTACGCACGAGCTCATGTACCCCTTCCTGATGGTGGTTCCGCTGCAGCTGTTCGCCTACTACAGCGCGATCGAGCTCGGCCGGAACGTCGATCAGCCGCGCAATCTGGCGAAGAGTGTTACCGTCGAATAGGTTCGCCCGCTTCGCTGCCCTCGCCTTCGTGCTCTTGGGCGGCGTGATTCCTCCCGGCGGTGCTCCCCTGCTCCCGGCGCAGGAGGAACCGGTGGCTGTCCTTCAGGTGGGGCCGGAACGGCGCCGAGGAATCGACGCGCTCGCCCCGGACGTCACCCCCCACTGGTACGCGGAGTACCGGATAGGCGTCCGCTTCGTGGAGGTCGTCTACGCGACGAACCCGCTCCCCGGACCAGCACAGTGGCCCGTCGTCCCCTGCGAGGAGCGCCGGCTGCGATCGGCCGACGGCGAGATCTTCTACCATGCGCACCGCGACGGGTGGGCGGTCCTTGTGTTCATGCGCGGCGTCGAGGGCCCCGACGCCGGCGATCTCCCGGCCGGCGTCCTCGTCTGCCGCTTCGTGCACCGGTTCATCGAGGAACTCGTGATGTTCGAACAGCTGCCGGCGGTCAGGCGCGCGGGAGAGGCGCCCATGTTTCCCGCGATCGTGGAGCTCTGACCGTCGGGGCGGCTCACTCGAAGAGCCGCATCACCCGCAGCTGCTGCACGCGGTAGTCGTGCTCGGCCCGCCCGGCGGCGAGCTCTGCCGAGGAGAGCGCGAGCTCCGCGGAGACGAGGCTCTCCTCCGTAGCGAACCCGGCCGCATAGAGTTCGCGCGTCCGTTCGGTCGTTTCAGTCTGGTCCTCGAGGTCGAGCGCCCGGATCCGGGAGTCGATCGCGAGGAGCTCGAGCTCCTCCCATGCCGCTCGAACGTTCCGGTCGAACGCCTCCACCGCCGCGTCGAGCCGCAACCGCTCGATCTCCGCACCCTCGCGCCGCTCGAGAGCGGCCACGGCGCGCTCGCCTCGGTCGACGAGCGTCACCGAGAACTGCAGCCCGATGCTCCAGTTGAGCTCACTCTCGTCCCGGTCCCAGGACACGGATGCCGAGAGAGATGGGTTGGGAACATACGGCAGGAACGCGAAGGCGCGCCTCGCCTCGGCCGCGGCGACCGTCATCTGCTGCGCCTCGATCCCGGCGGTGGTCCGCGGAATCGTGTCCGGTTCGGGGAGGTCGGCGATCCACTCGTCGAACCGATCGAGAATGTCCGCGTACAGGGCGTCGGCCTGCCCGATGATCCGTTCGTCGATGTTCCGCAGCGCGCGTTCGGCCTGGATGACCGCGCGTTCGGCCTGCAGGATGCCGCGTTCGAGGTCGCGCTCCGCGGTTTCATCGCGCGAACCATCTCGCATGCGGCGGGCGTTCTCGAGCCGTTGCCGGGTATCTGAGAGCGTCTGCACCGCCGCGCGCGCCTCGAACACCTCGTTCACGAGGCCGATCCGTACGTCCGCATGGGCAGTCGTCGCCGCATCCCGCGCCCGAACCAGCGCGGCGCGGGCACTGAGGAGAGCCGCGTTCGTCTCCTCGAATATCCTGCGCGATACGGTCAGGCCCGGGTCGCCTACCGTGAGTGCGTCCTGGCCCTCGTCCGGGGAGGGGGCGACCGTGATTGGCAGCCCGAGCGCGACGCTCGTTCCGAAGACGTTGGAGAAGGTGAGCGACGGCTGGAGACCGAACGGCTGCAGCCCTCCGCCCTCGCCACCGACGTACAGGATAGAGGTCTGGCCCGGTGTGCCGACGCTCAGGTAGGGGACGTAGAAGTCGTCGTACTGTGCGACGCGCAGCTCGGCCTGACGGAGCTGAAGCGCGGCCTGCCGGTACGCGAGGTTCTCTTCGAGGCGCTCGCCGAGGAGGTCGTCCCAACTCAGGGCGAGCAGCGATGGGCCGGCTGCCCAGACGAGAAGCGCGGCCGCGATAATCCAATACTTACGTGTGATCAAGGACTTCCTCCGGATCAATGCCCGCCAGGGCGGCGTACTCGAGAACGACGCGAACGTAGTTCCTCTGGGAGTCGATGAGATTCCTGCGAGCGGTCAGGACCCGCGTGAACGTCTGGTCCCGCTGAGCGGCCGTGATCAGCCCCCGATCAAAGCGCTCCTGCGCTTCGCGGTGCAGGGCATCGTTGAGCTGTAACTGCTCCGTTCGGATCGTGAGAATCTGCGGTAGCGTCGTGAGGCGCCGCTCGAGCGACTCGTAGGCCCGCTCCGACGCGTTGATCGCCCGGTCCGTCGCCAGGCGCGCCCGCTCGAGCTCGGTTTCAAGCGCCATGCGGTCAAACTCCGGTGCGTTGGACGGTAGCCGCGTAAGGCGCACCTCCGCGATCTCCTGCGCGATCCGGGCGCGTGCAACGCCCGGGTCGGCTGCGACCCACTCGTCGGCGTTCATCGGCGAAGAGAATGACGGTGGCGCGGGGTGCGCGATCTCAGCGAGCGTTCGTCCCGTTGCGTCGGCGAGAGCATCGAGCGCGTCGCTGAACTGCCACGAGCGCTCCTCACGCTCCACGGCGGCCGACCGAACTGCGATCCTCGTGTCGATCAGGTCTCCTTCCGGTACGAGGCCGTTGCGGAACCGTACCTCCATGGCTGCCTCCTCGTTCCGGGCAAGCTCCTCGTTTCGTTCAGCGATCTGTCGGTCGTGCTCAGCGATCACCGCCCCGTACGTTGCATCAACAACCTCAGCGTAGAAGGACTGCAGAGACCGCAGATGGTCCGCCTGCGCGCCCAGGTAGGTCGATTCGGCGGTCAGCACGGCGATCTGATCTCTCGCCTCGATGCGGGCCTTCTCGTACCGCAGCTCGGCAAGCTCGGCGTCGACCTGCAGTTCCAGGTAGGTCTCGTTGACCTCCCGGGCCGATCGCAGGACCGCCGCCAGTCCCTCCGCGTGCGTCAGGAGCGGCACCGCGATCAGAGTCAGAATCAGGACTCCTTTCTTCATTCATTCCTCCAAAGCTCTTGTCGTGATGATACGTCGCCCACATGTAGCGTGTGTAAACACCGCGTAAAACCACCGTTCATAGCTCGGTTGCCTCCACGCGGAACTGAAAAAGCTTGATGCCTGTGTCCGGAAAGGTAACCTTCACCCGACGCACGGCCTCCACGATCGCGTCTGCCGTGGCATCATCGGTATAGAACAGATAGACGGCATTCTCTTCAGGCCAGATGTGATCGCCGTGTCGCTCGCCGCTGGTACCTGCTCCGTGAGCCGCCGGAAACTTCGTGTACATAGACGGGACACGCAGCTCGTGCAGTTGCTCGAGGAGATCCTCTTCGAGTGCCCGGTTTGTGATGACTTCCGTTCTCGTCATGGCGAGACCTCTCCTTCAGACTCGACGTGCTCGTATCTGCGCTCTATCTGCGCCGCCCGGCGCGCGTTGCGGCGATCGGCGCTCTTGTTGAACGCGGCGTAGAGCACCGGAACAAAGAAGAGCGTAAGGGCTGCGCTCACGGTGAGTCCGCCGATCACCGTCAGGGCAATGGGCTGAATCAGATCGGAGCCTTCGCCCACGAAGAATGCGATAGGCACCAGTCCGAGCACCGTGGTGAGCGTTGTCATCAGGATCGGGCGCAACCGGTTCCCCCCGGCCTCCACACAGGCTTCGGTCAGATCCATGCCCCGCGCACGGAGCAGATTGGTGTAGTCGACGAGGACGATGCCGTTGTTCACGACGATGCCCACCAGCATCACTAGACCGACAGCGGCGAAGACCGTGAGATTGACCCCCGCGATGAAGTGGATTCCGATGACCCCTATGAGCGTGAGCGGAATGCTGAAGAAGATAATGAACGGATCAACGAACGACTCGAACTGCGCGGCCATGACACCGAACACCAGCAGGATCGCGACGACCGTTATCCCCGCGAATACGCTTCCGTATCTCACCAGATCGTCAAGCTCGCCGGCGAACTCGATCACCAGACCGTCTTCCTGCGGCACGCGCTCCGCGATGAGCTCCTGAATTCGCGGCTCAATCTGCGCCGCCTGGGCGCCGGGGACAAGGTTCGCCTCCACTCGGAACTCCCGGGCCTGATTCCGGCGCCGAATTGTCACCGGTCCCGTGCCACGGTCGTACGAGGCAAACGTGGCCAGCGGTATCCGCAGTCCCTGCTGATTGGTCACGAATATCCGATCGAGGTCCCGGATCTGTTGGCGGTCCGCCTCTTCGAGTATCAGAAAGATGTCGCGCTCTCGCCCGTCGGCGCGAAGCTGAGACGCCACGATTCCATCCAGGTTGGCCCGCACCTCTCGCCCAACGGTTGCCACATCGAGCCCGAGCGCATACACGCGCTCACGGTCAATGACGATATTGACCTGGGGGAGGCCTTCGCTGATGTTCAGGCGCGGATCGACTACCTCAGGTACCGATGACTCGAGCAGGTCGCGAATCTGCTCGGCCACCCGACGGCCCGCGGCGATGTCATCCGTTCGCACCAGGATCACGATGGGTGGCCCACCGGCGAACCCTGCGGCGCCACCGCCACCGCCGCCGCCACCGCCACCGCCGAAACCGCCTCCTCCGAACGAGAGGACTGCCCCGGGAAACCGGTCGAAATAGGGCCGAAGCTTCTGCTGGATGTCGATCTGCGTGTCGATGCGCTCGTCGAAAGCCGGCAGGGTAATCGTGAGGTTGCCGCGGTGCGAGTTTCCGCCGGATCCACCAACACTGAGCACCACGTCCGAGTACCCTTCTATCTCGTTACGGACGACTCGCTCGAGTTCCTGGAGCACATCACGAGTAGCGTCGAGGCGGGTCCCCACGGGCAGGGCCACGTTCACACGTACCGTGTCCTGCTGCTGCGTGGGCAGAAACTGGAACCCGATCGACGGGATGAGCATGAAACTCGCGGCCAGCAACACACCCACCACCACAACCGTTCGCACCTTGTGCCGCAGGGCGCGTCGCACGGCACGCTTGTAGGCGTTGTCGAGGCCCCGGAAGATCCGCGCCATGGCGTCATCCGTCTTTCGCAAGACCCCGTGTAACGGCCGCTGCGTCCGTGACGCAAGAGGGAAGTAGTGGCTCGCAAGGACCGGGACCAGAAAGAGTGCCACAAGCAGCGAAGAGCTGAGTGAGATCACCACCGTGAACGCGAGACCCGAGAAGAGCTCGCCAACGAAGTCGAGCTGGTCGCGGAAGAGCGCAATCGGCAGGAACACGCAGACCGTGGTCAGCGTGGCCGACACAATCGCGTTTGTCATCTCCTGCGTCCCGAGGACGGCCGCAGGGCGCAGCTTCGTACCCCTCTCGCGGTACCGGTAGATGTTCTCCAGGATGACGATCGAGTTGTCGACGAGCAGACCGACACCGAGGGCGAGTCCGGCAAGGGTCATGAGATTGAGGGTCAGCCCCCAGAAATACATGACCATAATCGTGACGATTATCGATGTGGGGATCGAGACCGCTATGACGAGGGTAGCCTTGATGCTGCGCAGGAAGACGAGCAGGATCACGATCGCCAGAATCGCACCGGAGATCGCCTGCGTCGAGACCGTCGTGAGCGAATCGCGGATGATCTGTGTCGTGTCCGTCAGCACCTCCACGCGTACGCCCACCGGCAGCAGC
This sequence comes from Spirochaetales bacterium, assembly GCA_007130265.1. Lineage (GTDB taxonomy): Bacteria > Spirochaetota > Spirochaetia > DSM-27196 > SLST01 > SLST01. The sequence goes on along the minus strand of SLST01000536.1, from coordinate 7,002 downwards.
GCGTTGATCGCGTCGATCTGTCGACGCACGTTGTCCGCCGCGCGAACCGAGTTGGCGTCGCTCTGCTTCTGTATGGAGATTGAGACTCCGGGCTCGCCGTTCACATAGACCGCGGATTGTTCGGTGCGAAGCCCCTCGTACACGTTCGCAATGTCGCGCAGTCGCACGCCGACGGCGATTGGCGCTTCTCCCGGCTCGCTCCGGTCTGCCATCCGACGAGCCACGACGGCGTTCTTCAGGTCCTCCAACGAGGCGAACTCCCCTACCGTCTGGACGACGAACGACTGTTGGCCCTCAGTGATGGACCCGCCTCCGACCTGGACGTTCTGAGACCGCAGCGCCTGAGCGATCTGGCTGAACGTCAGTCCGTATGCCTCGAGTCGGGTCTGCGGAACGTCCACTCGGACAACGCGCTGGCGGCCGCCGGACACCGACGTCAGCGCGATGCCCTCAAGCTGCTCGAGACGCGGCTGGATGATGTCGAGCGCCATCTCGCGCAGCTCCTCCGGAGTGCGGTTCCCTGTCACGCGCAGCTGCATGATCGGGATGAGCGAAGGATCGAACTTCAGAATCGATGGTGAGCCCGCTCCCTCGGGGAGCATGCCCCGCACGCGTTCCAGTCGATCGCGAATCTCGTTCGTCGCCTCGTCCATATTGGTGCCCCAGGTAAACTCCAGAGTTATCTGGCTGGAGCCCCGTGAAGACGCCGACGTTATACCTCTGAGATTCCCTACATTGCTCAGGGTGCCCTCGAGCAGGCGTGTCAGTGTACGCTCGACCTCCTCCGGTCCCGCCCCTTCGAGGCCGGTCTGCACGACAAGCACGGACGGCTGGATTTCGGGCAGGAGATCGACGGGCAGGTCCATCGCCGTGTACAGCCCGAAGGCCGTGACCAACGCGAACACGACGAAGAAGGTGGTTGGCCGACGGACGACCATCTTGGTCAGCATGCTACTGGTCTCCGTCGTCGGTACCGATGATCCGTACGAGCGCTCCGTCATCGAGCAGGTTCTGACCGCGGATGACCACCCGTTCGCCTTCTTCGACGCCGGATCGCACTTCGACCCTGCCGTCGGACTCTATCCCGGTCGTCACACGTCGAAGGGTCGCCCGCCCGGAGTCCGGATTCGCGATGTACACATGAGGGTCGCCGTCACGCTGCACGATCGCGGCGCCTGGAACGGTCAGGGCCGCCGGTCGCTCGACGAGTACGATCTCGACCCGTGCGAACAGTCCCGGCCTGACCCGGCTGTCGACCGCCGTAAGCGACAGGATCGTTTCGAGCGTCCGTGCCTGCGGGTCGACCACTGGAGCCAGCCGACTCACCCGGGCCTCATACTCGCGACTCGGAAACGCATCGAAGCGGACAATCGCCTGCTGGTCGATCGCGACACCCTCGATGAACCGTTCGGGTATGGGCGTGACGATCTGGAGCCGGTCCGTCGTCGCGATCCGAGCGATGGGGCTCTGAGTAGACACCTGGGCTCCTACCCGAGCGGAGAGCCTGGTCACTGTTCCGCTGATAGGTGCTCGGACCGGACTCGGCGTGAAGACCTGTCCGGGGCGGGACGGGTCCACCCGGGCGACGACCTGATCGCGTGCGACGCGATCGCCCACGCCGACCAGGATCTCGATGAGCTCACCGCCGGACGCCGGCAGCACGTCGACACTGCTGAGCGCCTCGATCTCTCCGTTGACGCTGATCGTGCGGCGGATGCCGGTTGGCTCGATAGGCGGAGCGTCGACCGCGAGGGCGGACTCCTGTGAGTCAGGCGTTGACGGCCGGCGTGACCCACCGGGGGTGCAGGAAGCGAAAATCAGCGCTGATGTGATGATTGCGGTCAGCAGGGCGCCGACGACGCGCGCCCTATGCAACCGTGGTGCATAGGAGAAGGCATGGCAGGCAGTTGGCTTCATAGACACAAATCTCCATACTACCCCCACGCGGAATATGCACTGGAGAGTTTGGACGTGTCAACCGCAAGGGCCACTCTCTCGCGGGACGCGCGCACGAGCGGGTTCCGCAATCAGCGCGAGTCCGGACCTCGTTCCTCTTCGATCCTCCCAACGATACGCTGGGAGAGAACGAGAGGCCATGCCGGGAGACTGCTGGAATCGTCATCGTACATCGCAACGAGCTCCTCGAACCGCGTCTCCGCCGCGGCGAGGTCTCCCCGGCGGTACTCGATGAACGCCATCTCGTAGCGGGCGATCGCAATCGCCGTTCGATCCTCGGGGTAGCGTTCGACGATCGCCTGGTAGTAGGCGAGCGCGGCAGCCCAGTTCTCCTGGTCCGCGGCCTGTTGGGCGAGCTGGATCAGCTCCGGTTGCGTGAGGTCTTCCGGAATGTCGGTTGGGACCGTACGGCAGGCAAGCAGGAGGAGGACTGGGATCATCGCGACGTAGAGGGCTTTCATCACCAGCAATGTACACCAACCGGGCAGCCCGACGCAATGGTCGGGTTCCTCAGCCGTACACTTCGTCGTTGATGGGAAGGCTTCGCTTCAGTTCCTGGAGAAACTCGTTCTCGTCGCCCATGGGCTCGTACGCGTCGCACTCATCCATACTCCGCCGGATCACCGTGAAGTACTTGTACAGCTTCTCATCCCCAAGACGCTTGCGCCACTTGCCGGCGGCGCACCTCACGCGCAGGACGTAACGCGTGTCGTCTCCTACCGCAGACGGCACGAGCTTGCAGTTCTTGCAGTTTGCGCAGTAGATCTTACCGGTTGCCGTGGTGCCCGCTTCCAACTGTGCCGTTCGGCTCACGTTGCCTCCTCTCGCTTCCCTATAAGCATCGATCAGAAAGGCACTTGAGTTTAGGGCAGCGGCGCGTCTACACTCGCCCCCATGATCGCCACCGTCGTGAACGCCGCCGCCGTTGTGATCGGGTCGCTGCTCGGGCTCGTGCTGAATCGCCGCATCGGCGAGCGTATCAAGGAGCTGCTTTACTCCGGGATTGGCGTCATCACGCTCGTCATCGGGATGTCGATGGCGCTCGAGATGCAGCGCGTTCTCTATCTCGCGCTTGCGGTCGTGATCGGCGGGATCCTCGGCATGTGGTGGGGCGTGGAGGACGGAATACTGCGGCTCGGCACCATGCTTCGTGACAGATTCCATCGCTCGTCAACCGGCGGCGAGTTCGCCTACGGCTTCCTGAGCGCCTCAGTGCTCTTCTGCGTGGGAGCGATGGCGATCGTGGGGAGTTTCCGGGCCGGGGTCGACGCCGACTACCAGCTGATCTTCACCAAGTCCGTGATGGACGGCTTCATGGCGATCCTCCTGGCCGCCTCAATGGGACTCGGCGTGGCCTTCAGCGCTCTCGTGATTTTGGTGTACCAGGGAGGGTTGACGCTGATCGCCGCGTCGATCAGTCCCTGGGTCAGCGCCCTGATGCTGAGCGAGATCACCGCAGTCGGCGGCGTGCTGATCCTGATGATCGGCATCAACCTGCTGAACCTCAGACACATCAAGACCGCGGACTTCATCCCCGCGATCATCGTCGTGATACTCTTCGTGCTTGCCGACCCCTGGATACCGCTGTGAGGCGGTGATCCACTAACCCCAGACGACGTAGCCCGGGACGAATCGCTGGACGAGGCCCGGATGACTGGGGAGCACGCGTACGGCCATGCCCTGGCGGCCCGCCCGCGTGAGCTCGATCTCCGTCGTGAAGAGGCTTACGCCGTCGCTGGTGGTGACGTGCCTCATCGTCGTGCACTCGGCCCCGTCGATCGTTCCACTGCTGCGCATCGGGCCGTGAGTGAGCTCTACCGCGACGTCCTCCGGCTTGAGTCTGCCGAGCCGAACCCCCGCGCGCAGCTCGAGCTTCCCTCCCACGCCGAGCTGTCGATCGGGAACCCGCGGCGTCTCGACGACCGAGATGTCCTGCCATCCAACCGTGAGCCGGGCCGTGTACTCGGCCAGCTCCCTCGCGGCGGCGAAGTCGTTCTCGGTCACGCGTCGTGCGTGCGCGAGCGCGGGCGTGTAGAAGCGGTCGGTGTACTCCATCAGCATGCGGTGGCTCGCGAACCGTGGGCCGAGTCTCTGCATGCTTGCCTTCATCATTGCAATCCACTCCCGCGGAAGCGCGTCGCGTCCGCGGTCGTAGTAGCGCGGGACGATCTCGCGCTCGAGCAGCTCATAGAGGAGCTTGCTCTCGACTTCGTCCTGCTCCTCCTCGTCCTCATAGAACTCGCCGCTGCCTATCGCCCAGCCGACCGACGGATGGTAGCCTTCGGCCCACCAGCCGTCGAGTATCGAGCAGTTGAGGACGCCGTTGATCGCCGCCTTCATGCCGCTCGTTCCGCTCGCCTCCATCGGGCGCCGCGGCGTGTTGAGCCAGAGGTCGCTGCCGCTGACCAGATACTTCGCGATGCCCATGTCGTAGTTCTCGAGGAATACGATCTTCCGCCTGATCTCCGGGTGCTGGGCGAAGTGGAAGATGTCCTTGATGAGGTTCTTCCCGGGAACGTCGTGCGGATGGGCCTTTCCGCTGAAGATGATCTGCACGGGCGCGTCGGTGTTGGTCAGCAGCTTGTAGAGCCGTTCCTTGTCCCGAAACAGGAGGGTCGCCCGCTTGTAGGTGGCAAACCGGCGCGCGAAGCTGATCGTGAACGCGTAGGGAGAGAGAACCTCGCCGGCGAGCCGAAGCTGGTTGAGCGGCGCTCCCCGGTGCTGGTACTGGTGGTAGAGCCGCTCCCGCGTGAAGGCGACAAGCCGCTCTTTGCGCCGTTCGTGCGTGCGCCACAGCTCCTCGTCGCTGACCCGATCGATCCGATTCCAGATCTCCAGATAGGTGGGGTCGTCGGAGAAGCGCGGTCCGAAGAAGCGGTCGAGCAACTCGATCATGTCATGGCTCAGCCAGGTCCGGATGTGGACGCCGTTCGTGACGCTCTGGATGGGAACTTCATCCGCCGGGAGCTTTGGCCACAGGTTCTTCCACATGTCACGGCTCACCTCGCCGTGAAGCTCGCTCACCGCGTTGCCGTAGGCCGACAACCGCAGCGCGAGCACCGTCATGCAGAAGTGCTCGAGGTCGTCGCTCGGATTCTCGCGCCCGAGCGCCATGAAGTCGTGGAAGCTGATGTCAAGCCCGTCTACGATGCAGTGGAAGTACTTCTGCATGAGATCCGGTGCGAATCGCTCGTTCCCGGCGGGCACCGGCGTGTGGGTGGTGAAGATGCTCGTCGGCTTCACTGCCTCGATGGCCTCCTGCAGGCTCAGCCTGTGCAGCTTGACGAGTTCACGGATCCGCTCGATCGCGAGGAAGGCCGAGTGTCCCTCGTTCATGTGCGCGACGGCCGGGTTTACGCCGAGCGCCCGCAGCGCGCGGATCCCTCCGATGCCCAGAAGGATCTCCTGTCTGATGCGCGTCTCGGCCGTGCCGCCGTAGAGGCTCGACGTGATCGCGCGGTTCTCGCTCGAATTCTCGCCGATGTTGGTGTCGAGCAGATAGAGCGATGTGCGCCCGATCTTCACCTCCCAGATCTGCGCGACGACCAGCGATTCACCGATCTGCACCGATATCTTCAGCGGTTCGTCGTCGGCGCTCCGGCAGACCGACACCGGCATGTTGTACCAGTCGTTCTCCGGGTAGCTTTCCTGCTGGTATCCATCCGCATTGAGGTACTGCTGGAAGTACCCCTGCTGGTAGAGCAGCCCCACTGCGACCAGCGGCAGCCCGAGATCCGAGCTTGTCTTCAGATGATCTCCCGAGAGCACGCCGAGTCCGCCCGAGTAGATGGGCAGACTCACGTCGAGTCCGTACTCCATCGAGAAATAGGCGACCATGTCGCTCGAAGTCTCCGGATACCACGTGTCTGCGTTGCGATACTGGATGAACCTCTCGTACACCCGGTTCAGAGCCGCCAGGTACGAGTCGTCCACCGCGAGCTCTTCGTAGCGTTCCTGGCTGATCATCCCGAGTAGCCGCGCCGGGTTCTGGTGCGACTCCATCCAGAGCTCGTAGTCGAGTCTCATGAACAGCATGACCGCGTCGAAGTTCCAGCTGAGCCAGAGGTTGCCTGCAAGCTCCTTCAGCGGCTGCAGCGGCTCGGGAATCGTCGGGTCGACGGTGTAGGTGATGATCTTCATGTATGCTACCTTATCACGACTTCAACTCAATACCCGATGAGCTGCTCGGCCGGCTCGTCGATGATTGCGATGACCGCGCACTCGCTGCTCACCTGCGGCATTGCGTTTATCTCCGCGACCGCCGCGCGCAGCTTGTCCTCGGGCGCCGCATGCGTGACGACGATGACCGGCGCGAGCTTCTCGACGTCTTCGGGCATCTCGTCCTGGTGAACGCTCGCGATGCTGATACCGTGTTCCGCGAACCGGTTGGCTATCACGGCGAGCACCCCAGGACGGTCCTGCACGAGCGCCCGCACGTAGTAACGTCCGACGATCGAGCCCGGTGCGTTCTGCTCGACGTGCTCGGTACGGTCGGGCCAGAACCGTCCGCCGGCGAAGGGCGGCTCGTAGGCCTTCGTAGCGATCGAGATGAGATCCGCGACGATCGCGCCGCTCGTCGCGGATCCGCCGGCGCCGCGGCCGTAGTACATCGTATGGCCGGTGGGGCAGCTGTAGACGCTGACGGCGTTGAACGGTCCTCCAACCCAGGCGAGCGGATGATCGTCGTGGACGAAACAGGGCCGGACCCGGAGCGCGATGCCGGAGGCGGTGCGCTCGGCGATGGCGAGCAGCTTTGTCACGTAGCCGAGCCGTGTGGCCCAGCTCACGTCGAGCAGGTCGAGCGCGTCGATCCCTTCGACCGGAATACGGTCGTACTCCACCCGCACGCCAAAGGCGAGCGCGGCCATGAGCGCGATCTTGTGTGCGCTGTCGTGCCCCCCCACGTCGAGCGACGGGTCAGCCTCCGCAAGACCGTGCGCCTGCGCCTCGGCAAGCGCCTCGTCGTAGGAGATCGAACGGCGGATCATCTCGGTGAGAATGTAGTTGCACGTGCCGTTCACGATCCCGTAGATCGCGTCTATGCGG
>SLST01000135.1 GCA_007130265.1 Spirochaetales bacterium | reverse complement strand
CGCAGAAGGGGTAGCTCTGCATGTTGAGACAGGAGAGCACGCGAAGGTGCTCGAAGTGATCGGCGAAGTCGTGGATCCGGGACATGAATCCCTGGCTCTCCATCGACGCCATCCCCATCACAACCGCGGCGCGCTTCGGAAGCGCACGAACCGCCTCCTCCATGCTCCGCAGCTTCCCGTCGTACGCTGCTTTCCAGTCTGCCATCGTCTCTTCCCCGCCTTTCCTTTCGCTCTTCTGCGCACTCGTCCTAGATAACGAGGCCTCCGTCGACGCTGATCACCTGCGCCGTGACGAAGCTCGCCGCGTCGCTCGCGAGCCAGAGCGCGGCGCTCGCGACGTCCTCGGGCTCACCCATCCGGCCGAGAAGCGTCTTGCCGATCATCGCGTCCAGGATCTTCTCAGGCACCTTCTCCGTCATGGGCGTGCGGATGAAGCCCGGGGCGATCGCGTTCACCCGTACCTTCGCACCCCTGCGCGCGAACTCCTTCGCCCAGGTTTTCGTCAGCGAAACCACCCCGCCCTTGGTTGCGGCGTAGTTCGACTGCCCTACGTTCCCGGTGAGCGCGACGATGCTCGCCATGTTGACGATCGCGCCCTCACCTTGCTCCATCATGAGCGGCCCCACCGCGCGCGCCATATTGAAGACGCCGGTGAGGTTCACCGCGATCACGGCGTTCCACTCGTCGTCGGACATCTTCTGTATCAGGTTATCGCGCGTGATCCCGGCGTTGTTGACGAGCACGTCGATCCGTCCCTCGTCCGTCCGGATCTGCTCGACGGCCGCGTTGACCGCCGCGGAGTCGGTGACGTCGAGTACCACACTCTTCACCGACGCGTGCGTCGTGCTCATTTTTTCGAAGCCGCCAAACCCCATGTCGATCGCGTAGACCGCCTTCGCACCCGCCGCGGCGTATGTCTCGACGATCGTCCGTCCTATGCCGCGGGCGCCGCCGGTGACGACACATACCTTGCCTTCAAGCGTCATCTGTTTTCCCCCATTGCACGGTGGCGGCGGCCCACACGAACCCGATGCCGGCGCCCACCATGACGATGTTGTCTCCGTCACTGATCTTCCCGTTCTGCAGTCCCTCCAGAATGGAGATGACCTGGTCGTTCTGTCCCACGTGGCCGTAGCGGCTCAGGTAGGTCGTTTGGTCCTCGGTCAGCCCGAGCTCTCGGAGCACGAGCTCGTGGGTGCTCCGTTTGAAGTGGAGGATCGCGAGGTAGTCAATGTCCTCTCCGGTGAGCCCGCCCTTTCGCAGGCACTCGCGGATGACCGCGTAGAAGTTGGGAAGGGTGCGCTCTCCGAGCTTCTGCTTGAAGCCCTCGACGTCGTCGATCACGAAATGGAGCCGCGGCAGATCCTCTGGCGTCGGCGGCCAGCTCCGGGTCCCGGCGGCCTTCACGACGCAATCGGTGGAGAAGCTGCCGTCGCCGCGGAAGGCGGTGCCCCGGATGATGTTCCTTCCCGCCCCGCGGCGCAGGAGCATCGCAGCGCCTCCGGCGCCGAGGTCGAACATGAAGGAGGTTTCCTTCACCGAGTAGTCGACCATGTCGCCGTTGCGGTAGCCGCTTACCAGGAGCACCGTACGGTACTCGTCGTTCGCGACCATGAGGCTGCGGGCGACCTCCATCCCGGCCATCATGCTCCCGCACATCGCCTCCATATCGAAGCTCCACGCCCTCGTCGCGCCGAGCGCGTCGGCCACATGGAGACCGGCGAGCCAGTTGAGATAGTCCTTGTGCTGTCCGCCGTTCCAGATCACGACGTCGATCTCCTGCGGATCGATGCCGGCCATAGCGATCGCGTTCTTCGCCGCGGCAATGCCCATCGCGCTCGTCGTGTCGTGGGGCCCGGGAACGGGCTTGCGCTCGACGCCGAACTTGTCACGGATCACCTCTTCCGGGATTCCGGTGCGCTCGGCGAGCTCGGAGGCTTCCATGAATGTGTCCGGGAACGAGACTCCCAGCCCGATGATACCTACGTCAGTCATCCAGTCCTCATCAGCTTGCCGCGAAGCCGGCTGCCCCTCCTCCGGTCTTCCGGGAAGGGACAGCGGCGTGGCCCCAAGAGGCCTACTCCAGAATGTCGTCGATGGCCTCCAGCGGTCGGTCGACGATCCACCCCGGCTCGTCGTCGTAGACCGCCTTCAGAAGCGACATCGCCTGGGTGCCGACGCGTCGTCCGTCGGCGAAGTCAACGGTCCCGCCGAGCGGTATCTCGATGGGCGCCTCCTCCATCGCGTCGATGAACGCTTCCCAGGTGAGCGGGTCGGTACCGACGCGCTCGAGTCCCTGGACGAAGGCCGACGCCGCGATCCAGCCGGCCTGCGCAAAGGGATTGCCGGCGAGCGCCGGGTCGACCCTCGAGACCGCCTCGACGTACTCGTTGAGCGCCGGGGTGGGATTCCCCTCGTCGTCAACGACCTGCAGCCACGCGTTCGCGTAGACGTCGAACGAACCGAGCGCTTCGCGCACGCCTTCCACGAAGGTGGGCGCGGCGTTGACGTAACTCGTAATGACCGGAGCCGTGGAGCCGGCCGCGGCGAGCGCCTTGATCGCGACCTCCGCCGGCACCTGATTCGCCGCGACGAGGACGACGTCCACGTCCGCCGCAATGATCGTCTGCGCGGCAGAGCTCATGTCGGTCGCGTCCGGCGCTACCTGCGCGGCGACGATGGGCACGTTGAGCAGTCCGGAACGCAGCTCGATCCCTGCGAGGAGCCCCATACCATCGTCGGCGTTGGGATAGATCACGCCGATCCGGCGGGCGCCGAAGTCGGAGACCGCGCGGGCGACCATGACCTCACCCTCGGCGTCGTAGATGGGCTGCACCGGGAACGACGCGCGGGCGCCGCCGGTGGCTTCCAGGTGGAACAGCGACCGCAAGCCCGTCGCGTAGTAGACCCGCGGAATGCCGATCGTGTTCAGGTACTCCTGGGTCGTCGCGACGGTGGGAGTTCCAAAGTGTCCGACGAACGCAAAGATGCGGTCGTCCTCGACGAGACGCTGCGCATAGGTGAGTCCCTGGGCGCCGTCGAACTCGTCGTCGTAGTGGACCCACTCGATCGTACGCCCGGCGACGCCCCCGGCCTCGTTGACCATCAGAAAATACGCCTGGATCCCGCCGTTGAACGGAACGCCGACGGCGGCGAACGCCCCGCTCGTCGCGGCGGAATTGCCCACGAGCACGCTGTCCGGGGTCACCCCCTGGGCGGCCTCGGTCTGCCTGGCGCCCGCGGCCGGCAGCGCGAGTGCAACGGCTGCGATCAGCAGCACTACAATCATGATCCTCTTCATACCTTCCTCCTGTCGAAAGTGCTCTATGTCCTGGCCGCGCTCTGCGGCTCATAGACGGCTACGTCTTGCCATCGGTCCCCAGATACGCCTCCACGAGCTCCGGGTCGTCCTGCAGCTCACCGGCAGGACCGTACTTCACGAGCCTTCCCACCTGCAGGACGTAGGCGAAGCTCGAGATGCGAAGCGTCTGCAGCGCGTTCTGCTCGACGATCAGAACGGTCGTACCCTCCTGCTGAAACTCGGTGATGATCGCGAAGATCGACCGCACGATGAGCGGCGCGAGACCGAGTGACGGCTCGTCGAGGATGAGGAGCCGCGGAGACGCCATGAGCGCCCGGCCGATCGCGAGCATCTGCTGCTCGCCGCCTGAGAGTGTCTGCGAGACCTGGTCGCGCCTCTCCTTCAGGACCGGGAAGTAGCCGTAGACGCGCTCGAGATTCCGCTCGCGCGCCCGGCGGTCGCGCACCGTGAAGCCGCCGATCTGCAGGTTCTCGAAGACGGTGAGCTCGCCGAAGATCTGCCGACCCTCCGGCGCCTGAACGATTCCCTTGCGGGTGATCGCCTCCGGCGAGAGCTTCGTAATCTCCTCTCCGTCGAATGCGATGCTTCCGCCTTGCGCTCGCACGAGCCCGGAGATCGTCTTCAGCAGGGTCGTCTTCCCGCCTCCGTTCGCGCCGAGGACCGCGACGATTTGGCCGGCCGGCACGGAGATGCTCACCGAGCTCAGCGCGGCAATCGCGCCGTATGAGACGCTCAGGTTCCGGATCTCGAGGATTCGGCTCACAGGTGTTCGTCCTTTCCCAGGTACGCCTCCTGGACCTGGGGGTTGCGCTGGATCGTCGCGGGGGTCCCCATCGCGAGGAACTTCCCGAAGTTGATCGCGCACACGCGATCGCAGACGTTCATCACGAGCGCCATATTGTGTTCGATCAGCAGCACTGTGGTGCGAAAGCGCTCCCGTATCTGGTAGATGAGCGCGTCGAGCGCCTTCGTCTCCTGGTCGTTGAGACCGGCGGCAGGCTCGTCGAGGATGATGAGCCGCGGTTCGGCCATCAGCGTGCGGGCGATCTCAACCTTCTTGAGGATTCCGTACGGCTGGCCCGCGACGTAGAGGTCCTTCAGGTGAGCGATCCCGAGGAAGTCGAGCACCTCCTCCGCGCGATGCCGCATCTCCGTCTCCTCGTTGCGGGCGCGAGGGGTGCGCAGCAGGTGCGAGATCACGCCGGTCCGGAAGCGCGTATGCGCACCTACGAGAACGTTATCCTCGATCGAGAGGTCGGGCACGAGATCAAGGTTCTGGAAGGTGCGAGTGATCCCGTGGCGGACGACCTGCGTCACCGGAACGCTTCGCAGGTCCACCGGGCCGTCGCCGTTCGTGAGACGGATGAGCCCCTTGTACTGCTTGTAGAACTGCGTGACGCAGTTGAACACCGTCGTCTTGCCGGCGCCGTTGGGCCCGATCAGCCCGACAATCTCACCCTCGAAGACGGTGAAGCTCAACCCGTCGACCGCCCGCAGCCCGCCAAAGGTCATAGTTACGTTCTCGAGCTCGAGGATGGGCCGGCGATCGCGCGCGCCCTGTGTGGCGGCCGGGGTGGCGTCCTCGGCACTCACGGGTCTCAGCTCACTCACGGGGCCCTCCGGGCGCGTGTCCTGAGCGTGTTCGCGATCCTCCGCAGATCGTGTCCTACGTATACAAAGCCGCGTGGGTAGAAGAGGATAACGAGGATGATGAGCGCTCCCGAGAAGACGTACGAGATGTCGCCAAGGAGGTCCTTCAGGAGCAGATTGGGAAGCCCGTAGATGATGATCGCCCCCAGGAAGGTGCCGACGATCGACTTGAAGCCGCCCACGACGACCATCGCGATCACGAGAAGGCTGACGT
>SLST01000418.1 GCA_007130265.1 Spirochaetales bacterium | reverse complement strand
GTCCGGCCGCAGGACCTGCGGCATCCCGGCGTAGGGCGTCGTGAAGGCGTGGTACTCGCGCCCGCCGTCGGCCGACGCCGACTCGAAGTTGTACGAGCCGCAGAAGTAGTCCTCGGTTCCGGTCCCGCAGATCGTAGGATGCTCGTCGCCGTCCATGTAGAACTTGATCTCGCCCTCGCCCCACCATCCTGAATTGTTGACGCCCCATGCCATGTAGGTACCCACGTAGTGCCCGGCGCCCTCGACGCCGTCGACGATCGTGTAGACCTCCTTGTACGGCAGCGGGTTGACGCGACGAAACTGTGCGTGGAAGTAGGCGCATTCGTCGGGCACCTCGGTCAGCGTGTAGTTGATCTGATAGTAGACGGTCATCGGCTCGTCGGCGATGTTCGTGAGGGTCAACCTCGCGTGCCTGCGAAACGGCATCTCCCAGTAGCTGTTGAGGGCGCTTCCCGGGTTCACGCAGACCGCGAGCGAGCTCACCTGTGCGTACTCTCCCCAGCCGCAGGCGAAGAAGTCGCCCACCGGCGACTCGACCGACGGCTGCTCCTGCCCGTCCCAGTACGCTCGGAGAATCGAGTAGCGCCAGTGGCCGCTCACGGTCATCCAGATCTGCTGAATCGCGCCCGGACCGTCGATATCCGCGAGGGTAAAGGTTTCTCCGGGCTCAATCCGCACCGAGGGGCTGACCTTCCAGCCGACGCCAAGGTCGCGCGCGCACCTGCTGCCGGTGCCCTCGGTCGCGCGGCCGCCGCCGTTCTTCTCGCCGGAGAAGTTCTCCGGGCTGATGCTGCGGCTCTTCGCGTCCGAGAGTCGGCTCAGATTCCCCATGTTCATGCCCAATCCGTTAAATGACGCCATTGCTCGCTCCTCCTGGTGAATCGGTAATCAGAATCCGCACCGCGCACAGGCACGGAAGAACGGGTCTGCCATCGCGGCCGCCCCGCGATAGGTCATATCGCTCGTGAAGGGATGTACGCAGATCAGCCTCGCGCCGTGCTCGATCGCCTCGACCATGCCGTCCTCGATGTCCGCAGGGTTCTCCATCGCCCCGGACCCCACGACCCGCCCCATGTGCACGCCCCGCGAGGCGGCCGCGACAAAGAGGTCGTTTACCGCGCGACCCATCGCGGGCACCTCGCCCTCCCGCAGGATGGCGTCGAAGGGACCCACGAACCCGCACGCCTTGTTCCGCCCCTGGCCTGCCATCAGGTCGAGCACCCGGTCGCGCAGCTCGGTGTCCAGGATGTACTCTGCCGTCTCGAACTGCAGCCAGCCCTGGACCTCGGTCTCTGCGCCGCGGAGCTCGTCCGGCGTGAACATCATCGAACGGTCGCCGGTCCGCACGGGGTACCCGCCCCGGTCATCCGGTGTGGCGCGTCCAGGCAGAGGGAAATTGACCGACCGGTAGTATCGCTCGGCCTCGGCGTACGTCGTCCCGTACGGCCGCATCGTCGCCCTCGCGCCAAGCTGATACGAGTCGCCATGTGCGCTCACCGCCTCGCGGTGCAGCCGCTGCACCGGCAGCAGGCCGAGCCGGAGCTCGGCAGCGTTCTGCTCGCGTCCGTAACACCCTTCCCACTGCGTATGCTCGGCGTCGTTGACGATCCAGAGAAACCCGGCCTTCGCCCAGGCGTGCGCCTCGCTCTCCCGGAACCGATACCAGGGAACGTCGTTGAAGATCCCGAGCACGGGCGGCGTCTTCTCCACCGACGGGCAGAGGTCCATGACCTCCTTGACCGGGTTTCGAAGCGGGTTGAGCGCGGTCTCGTATGCGCGTGCAGCGAAGCTCTCCGCATTGAGCGGCCGCCTGCCCCCGATCGCGTCGATCGCCGTAGTTGGGTTGTCCATGGGGAGGTTCTACCGCGTTGGGCCGGGAGAGTCAAACCACGGCGGGCTTCTCAGGGGGCTTCTCGAACGTGGCAATACTGACGAGAATAGTGGAGCGAAGAGATCGGCATGCGAGAGTTCTTCGCGCGGGAGTGGACCGATGATTCGAGTGGGCATAGCCGACGATGAAGAGCTCGTTCGAGAAGGTATCGCGGCGCTCCTCGCGCAGGAGCCGGGAGTCATGGTCGTCACGAGCGTCGCTACGGCTCACGAGGCGGTGGAGCTCGCCGGATCAGGGGCGATTGACGTGCTGCTCCTCGACATACAGATAGGCAACCGGGGCGGCCTCGAGGCGCTCGAGGAGATCCTCACGCGCGACGCCGCCGCGAAGGTCGTGATGGTGAGCAGCTCTCCGGAAGAGGAGTACGCGATCCGGTCGCTCCGCGCCGGTGCCGCCGGCTATGTTCGGAAGACCAGCGGCGCGACCGAGCTCGGCAAGGCTGTCCGCGAGGTGGCCGCCGGACAGCGGTACATCAGCCCGGAGGTCGCCGCGCTCCTCGCCGACTTCGCGACCGACGGGCCGGCCACGCCCCACGAGCGGCTCTCCAACCGCGAGTATCAGGTGTTCCGGCTGCTCGCCGGCGGGCGAAGCGTCACCGAGGTAGCGGAGGAGCTCAACCTGTCAGTGAGCTCGGTGAGCACGTACCGCAGGCGGATCCTGGAGAAGCTCGAGCTTCCGGGAACCGCGGCGCTCATACGCTACGCGATCAGCCGTCGGCTGGCGTGAGCGCGGTTCTCGCCCCTGTCATAGTTTCAACGACACGAAGATCAGCGATTGCACGACATACTTCGGGCGAGTCCGCCGCTATGCTCTGCACATGGATGCAACCCGTCGGCGGGCGGCAACGATCATCATCTTCGGCTTGGTCGCGGCCATAGCCGCCGCAACCAGTTTGGCGATCTTCAGTTTCCCGGTCTTCCACCTCACGGTGGGCGTGATCACCGTCGCGATCAGTCTGTCGATCGCCTTGACACTCTTTGCCGCCAACGGCCTCACGCACGGCGGGTATTTCGTGGTGCCGGCCGTCGCCTATGGCTACCTCGCCGTGATCGAATTGATGCAGATTCTCGCGAAGCCTGATCTTGGGATGCTGCGACACGCCGGCGTGGCCACGGTCGCGACGATCTGGGTCGCCGGCCGCCTTCTGGAGGCCGTTGCGCTGCTCGTGGCGATGCTGGCGGTTAGAAGGCGGATGCCGGCCAGGCGAACTGCGCTGGTCGTCGGCCTCTACACCGCGGGCGCGATCGCCTTCACACTGGTCTCACCGGTCGTCACGAATCACGTTCCGGTTGTGCTGGCGGCGGCCGCGCTGACCGCCTTCATCTTTGCCGCGGCCGCGTTGGCGGCAAGGCATGCCCGCTCGCAGCATGCAGGCGCCCGGATGGATGAAAAGCTCTCCCGGCTGATCGAGTGGGCGGCCTGGATGGGAGCGCTCGCCCAGATCGCCGCGGGATTCGCCGTCATCGCTCCCACCGGGGCGGTTGTTGCCTCCCATGTGATACGGGTTGTCTCGATCGCACTCGTGGGCGTAGCACTGGTCGAGCAGACGGTACGACGCCCCCTGCGGACCGCCTATGCGCAGGTGACCGAAGCCGCCGACGCGCAGTCGTTCGTCATGGACCGGGCGAATGCGTGGCTGGTAGGGGTCGACGATGAGGATCGGCTGACCATCTGGAACGAGACGGCCGAGAGGCGGAGCGGATACACGCTCGGAGAGCTCGGCGATCTGGGAACGATGTGCCGCGTGCTCATCGCCGACGACGCCGAACGCGAGTGGCTCGCGACAGTGCATACGGAACTGACGCAGCAGACTCCTCGCATGACGGACGTGAAGACGCGGGTACGGACGCGGTCCGGACACACCCGAATCATCTCATGGAATCTCGACCTGGTGGCGGAACCACGGACGGAAAGGGGAGGGATCATCGGCGTCGGAATCGACGTTACCGAACTCGAACAATCGCGAGCGACGCTTCGAACGAACGAATCGATGCATCGGCTCCTCCTTGAGAACCTCCACGAAGGGCTCTGGGCGCTCGATGGTCAAGGTCGTACCCTCTACGTCAACGCGAGCGCCGCCCAGATGGTCGGAGTGCACGCGGCGGAGCTCGCCGGGCGCAGCTTCGACGAGTTCTGCCCGGACATCGGCGACGCTGTGCGAGAGCAGATCAGCACCGAGACGTCGATTCGAAGGCCTGACGGTACCGTCTCCCACGTGAACATCTCCGGCAGCCCGATCACCGGCGACGCCGGAGAGACCCACGGCGCATTGCTCAGCATCGTGGACCGCTCCGAGTACCGGCGGGTCAACGAGGCGAATGCGCTGTTGACTCAGGCGGTTAACCAGGCGTGCGAGAGCATCTACATCACCGACGCAGACGGGGCGATTCAGTTCGTCAATCCCGCCTTCACCGATGTCACCGGGTTCCCTGCCAGTGAGGCGATAGGCAGATCACCCTGCGAGCTCCACGGAGGGCCCTGTGAGCCGGAGTGCTACGAGGAGCTCTGGACGCGTCTCGCGGACAAGAGGAAGTGGAAAGGGACTCTGCACAACCGGCGGCGCGACGGTGCGGAGTACCTCGAGGAACTCTCCATCTCGCCCTTCTTCGACGAGAGTGGCGAGGTCGCCGGCTACATCGCCGTCGGTCGTGACGCGACTCAGGAGAGCCGACTGAAGGCGCACATGGAGACGACCCAACGGCTCGAGGCGATCGGGACGCTCGCCGGCGGCATCGCGCACGACTTCAACAATATCCTGATGGCGATCCTTGGGTACGCCCAGATCGCGAGTACCACGCTTCCGGAGGACTCCCCGGTGAGAGCGATGCTCGACAAGATCTCGATGGCGGGCAACCGCGCGCACCGTCTCGCGGATCAGATCCTCACCTTCAGCAGGGGTACCACGGATGAGTCGGAACCGACCGACGTACGCACCGTCGTTGAGGAGGCGCTTGGGCTCCTGCAGGCTTCCGCGCCAAAATCGGTCACGGTGGAGGCATCGCTTCCCGCGGATCTGCCGCAAGTGATGGTGAACCCGACGCAACTGGTCCAGGTAATCCTCAACCTGGGTGTCAACGCGATCCATGCGACGGAGACGAAACACTCGGGCCGGATTGCGATCCGGGCGTCGCACCTGGAGTCGTTCGACGACGGAAGCACGCCGGCTGTTCGCCGGGCGAACCAGGTTGCCGTGGAGGTCGTCGACAACGGAGTCGGCATGGATGCCGAGGTCGTTTCGAGGCTCTTCGAGCCGTTCTACACGACCAAACCGGTGGGGAAGGGCTCAGGCATGGGATTGCCGGTCGTTCACGGAATCGTAAGCGCGGTAGGTGGGGCGGTAGAGGTGAGGAGCCGGCCGGACGCGGGAACAAAGTTCACCGTCTATCTGCCGGCGATCGAACAGGCAGCCGGCGTGGCGCCGGAGGATCCGGCGTCGGCTCTGGAAGAAGGGTCGGAAGTCACGGTTTCCAGTGGAGGAATCAATGAGTAGCGTGCTGCTCGTCGACGACGAATCGATGGTTGTGGACGTTCTTCAGACGATGCTGACCTCGTACGGACACGAAGTCGTATCGACGACCGAGCCGGAAGAGGCCGCTGGGATCATCGCGGAACGATCCTTCGATCTCTACCTCTTCGATCTCCGCATGCCGGAACCGTCAGGCGCGGAGCTCGCGGAAACCGTACTCGGCGAATCGCCGGAGGCGAAGGTGCTCATCATGACCGCCTACCCCGGAGACCCGCTCGCCGCGCGCGCCATGCGCGCCGGTGCCGCAGCGCTCGTGAGAAAGCCGTTCGAGATAGGCAAGATTCTCTCGTTTCTCGAAGAGAAGCCGGAGGAGCTCTGCAATGACCGGTCTTGAGAAGCGGCTGATCGAGGAGACGCGCGATCTGATCGCGAGCACGGGGCTCAAGGCGAAGCCCAGCCGGCGCGTGAAGTCTCCGGACGAGCCGGTGGATGCGAGCCTGCAGATCGCGCTCTCGGCCGACGAGATGACGGCGACGGCGACGTTCTATCCGCCGCGCGGTACCGGCGAAGCGCTGTCCACGGACACGGTATACGAGTTGCTCGCGGCTGTCGGGGTCGTCCACGGAATAGACCGGGACGGACTTGAGACGGCCGTCTACACGTGCAACACGGAGCGCTCGGCGCTCTACTCGGTGGAGGTGGCGCGCGGAACGGCCCCGAGCGACGCGATCCATGAACGACTCGAGCTCGTTCCGCGGCAGGAAGAGGCGCCTGTGGACGAAAAGGGCCGGCTCGATCACCGCTCGCGAACCACCCTCCCGCTCGTAAAGGCCGGCGACGTTCTCGCCCGCGTGATCCCGGCCTCCCCCGGCCGCCGCGGGACGACGGTCACCGGCACCGAACTGCCGTATCGCACGAGGCGAACGGCCGGGCTGCTTCCGGGCAGTAACACTGCACTGGAAGACGGAGAGCTGCGCGCGGTAGTGGACGGGCTCATGCACGTGGACGGGCGGACGGTTACGGTCGCGCCAACGCTCGTCGTGGAGGGCAACGTCGACTATCACACGGGGAATATCGTGTTCGACGGAGACGTCGTGCTGCAGAGACGCGTGAGTGACGGCTTCACGATCGAGTGCGGCGGGATGCTCTATGCCGCGTCGACCCTTGACGCCTACGGGGTGAGCTGTGCGAAACTGGTCGCGCGACAGGGCATCATCGGGCACAATGACAGCGTCACGAGGGTCGACGGACCGGTGACGGCGCGCTTCGTTCAGAACGCGCGGCTCGAAGCGGAAGGGGCTGTCTCCATCAGTGCGAGCGTGCTCTCATCGCACCTTACCAGCGCAGACCAGATTGAGCTGGGCCCGGGAAGCACGGTCGTGGGGAGCACGCTGCGGGCTCAGGCCGGCATCAACGCGTGCAACATCGGGGCGCCGGGGGCGGCGGCAACGGAGATCGTTCTAGGTATCGACTTCCGCGTGGACGCGCGCCTTGCGACGATTCGCGACCAGACGGTCGCGCTCACGGAGAAGCTCACCCAGGTGCGTCTTGCGCTTCGCCACGGCGCCCGCAACCGGCAATCGCTTGAGAAGCTCGAGTCGGGGCTCGAGGCCGCGATCGCGACGCTCACGAACGAAGCAGGCGAGCTGGTGTCGCGGCTCGACCGGCACGATGAGGCGCAGCTGCTCGTCCGTGGAACGGTACACGAAGGAACCTACGTCGAAATCTGCCATCGCTCCTACCTCGTCGAGCGCACGGCGAGCCGGTGTCGTTTTCGGATCGACAAGTCTCGGGGGGTCGTCACGATGGAGTCGCTGGCGAACGCGCGGGAAAGGGGAACAGATGGCTGAAGTGCTGGTTGTCGACGACGAAATCCTCGTCTGTGATCTGATCGCGCAGGCGCTCACTCCGCGGGGACACCAGGTGAGCTGCGTTACGAGCCTCGAGGACGCCGAAGCCGCGCTCGAGCGACACCGCTTTGACGCGCTCATCTGCGACGTGAATCTCGATTCGTCGCTCGGCACGGTTCTGCTCGATAACAGGCGCCTGCGCGAGGCGGCGAGCGTCGTGCTGGTGATGAGCGGGCGCGCGGGTCTTCCAGTCGCGATGGACTCCATGCACCGGGGCGCGGACGACTTCCTCGTGAAGCCGTTCACGATGGACCACCTGCTCGAGAGCCTGAGCGCCGCCCTCAGCCGACGCGACCACGCGCTCGCGGAAGCTCAACGACAACTGGAGCTCGAGCGGCTCGTCCGGGAGCGGACGAGCGAGCTCACGCGGACGGTCGCGGAGCTCCACCATGCCTACGATCTGACGATTGAGGCGCTCGGCGCCGCGCTCGACCTCAAGGACTCGGAAACGGTACAGCACTGCCGCAACGTCTGCGAGATATCGATTGCGATCGCCGAGCACTACGGAGTCACCGATGAAACGGCTCTCCGCGACCTGCGGTACGGCGCGCTGCTCCACGACCTGGGCAAGATAGGGGTTCCCGACGCGATACTCAGAAAGCCGGGCCCGCTTACCAACGAAGAGCGCGTGATCGTGCAGACTCACCCCGAGCTCGGTGCCCGACTGATCGCCGGCATCGACTTCCTCCGCGGTGCGAACGAGGTCATCCTCTACCACCACGAACGGTACGACGGTACCGGATACCCGGCAGGCCTCGCGGGCGAAGCAATTCCCGTCGCGGCCCGGATCTTTGCCGTAGCGGATGCGGTGGACGTCCTGCAGCGGGGCCGCGTCTATCGCCCCGCTCTGACGGCGGCCGGGGTACGGGAGGAGATCACGCGTTGCGCGGGAACTCACTTCGACCCGCGCGCGGTGAAGGCATTCCTCTCGCTCGAAACCGCCCGTACAGGAGCCCTGGTATGACAGTCACGGATACTCACCCGAACAAGACGGTGTTCGCAAGGAAGATACTCGTCGTAGACGACGACGAGGCGATCGTCGATCTGCTTCTCACGGTCCTGGCCGGCGGCGGGTACGTCGCCGAAGCGGCGCCCGGCGCGCGGAGCGCGATGCGGATGCTCGACCTCTTCGAGCCCGACGTCGTCCTCACCGATCTCGTCATGCCCGAAGGTGAGGGGATGGAGCTCATCCTCCACCTCAACCGACGCGAGCGCCGGCCGGCAATCGTGGCGATGTCGGGCGACCCGACCGGCGTGCTCTTTTTGCGAGCTTCAGAGCTGCTCGGTGTGCGAGCAACGCTCCGCAAGCCGTTCCGTCCTGACCAGCTTCTCGAGACGCTGCAGATGCTGGACGCGAAAGCAGGCGGTTAGAAAACGGAAGCACTATCCCTCTTTCTGCGCTACACTTTCAGAGGAGTGTATCGTACGATGGCCCGACGACCCGCACTCATCGCTTCGTTGGTCTACGCTGCAGCGGGATCACTCTGGGTGCTCGCCACGGACCGGCTGGCGGAGCGGTTGGGTGAGACCGCAGTATGGGCGTCGCACGACCTGCTCCAGACGGTCAAAGGGATCGCCTACGTCGTGGTCACGGCGCTGCTTGTCTACGCACTGGTTCGACGCGCGACGGTGACATCCGTGGAGCGCGCGCGTGAGCTCGAGGCCGCAGTCGACGAGCGCACTCGCGATCTCAGTCTCGCCCGCCGTGAGGCGGACGACCTCTTCGAGAACGCGCCGTGTGGGTATCACACGCTCGACGCAGAGGGCCGCATCGAGCGCATCAACGCGACGGAGCTCGCATGGGTTGGCTGCGCCCGTGACGAGCTCGTGGGCAGGCCGATGACGGAGCTCCTGACTCCCGGATCCCGGAAGGTATATGAGCGAAGCTTCCCGGGCGTCGTCGAAGGCACGGCTTCGCTCAACGTTGAGGTGACGCTGATTCGCAGGAACGGCGATTTCCTGCCGGTGCTCGTGAGCGCAACGGCGGAGCGAGCCGACGACGGCGCCTTTCTCAGGAGCCGGTCGATCGTCCTCGACCGAACCGAGCTCTTCGAAGCACAGCGACGGATCGAGCGGCTCAACCGCCTGCTCCAGACGCACAACACCGAACTTGAGATCAGGAACCGCGATCTCATGAGCTTCGCATATACTATCTCGCACGACCTGCGGGCACCGCTGCGCGCCGTGAACGGATTCGCCGCCATTGTCCGCCGCCGCTACTGCGACTCACTGCCCGAGGAGGCGGCACGATATCTGGACAACATCGTCGCCGCGAGCGAGCGGATGGACCGGCAGATCGAGGACCTGTTGCGTTACGCGCGCCTCGCCGGCGAGGTCATCATGCGTCCGCTCCCGCTGCTGCCGATCGTCCAACGCATCCGCGATGAGAGGAGGGCTCTGCTCACCGAGGTTGGCGGATCGATCGCTCTTCCGGAAGCGGACGCTGAAATCACCGCGGACCGAATGCTCCTCTCCCGGGTTCTCGAGAACCTGGTCGACAACGCGATTCGCTACCGCTCGCCGGACCGGAAGGTGCTCGTCCGCGTGACGTACCAACGGGAGGCGGACTTCGTAGAGATCTCGGTGACGGACAACGGCGTGGGAATCGCGCCGGAGCATCATGAGCGGGTCTTCACGCTCTTTCAGCGGCTTCAGCACGACGACCACACAGGGACAGGCGTGGGACTCGCGCTCGCACGACGCGCGGCGGAGGCGATGCACGGCTCGCTCACCGTGAACTCGACACCGGATGTCGGCTCGACATTCTCGCTCAGACTGCCATTGGAGGCCGGATGAAACAGACCACTACGAGAGTACTCTATGTCGACGACGAGGTTCTGGACCGGGAGCTTATGCGCGACGCGATCGAGCACGCCGAGCAGTCCATCGAACTCACGCTGGCGTCGAGCAGGGACGAGTTTGAACGGGCGATAGCCGAGGAAACCTACGATCTCGTGGTGACCGACTTCAACATCCTTGGGTACGAGGGCACGCAGGTGCTCGCGCAGGTGCACGAGCGGTGGCCGCAGGTGCCGGTGATCATCGTCACCGGCACCGGCAGCGAAGAGATCGCGGTGGACGCGATGAAAAAGGGCGCCGCCGACTACATCATCAAGACGCCCGCGGCGATCGAACGCCTTCCGCGCGCGATCACGGCGGTCCTCGAGACCACGAGGCTGCGCCGGGAGCAGCGTGCGGCGGAGATGGCGCTCCGTGAGAGCGAGATCAGGTTTCGCCGCGCGATCTACGAGTCGCCGGTCCCCACGATGATCTACGCGGAGGACGGCGAGATCGTCACGATGAGCCGCTCATGGGAGCTGAATACGGGCTACGGCCAGCGTGACATTCCCACGGTGGGCGACTGGGTCCATCGAGCCTACGGTCCGCGTTCGGATGAGGTGTTCGATCGCGTCGGCGGGAACCCGGGGGCAGCGACTCCGCACCACGGCAGTGAGCTCGAAGTGCGCTGCAAGGATGGGTCGACGCGAATCTGGACGTTCAGCTCAACCCCGCTCGGTGCGCTTCCCGACGGGAGATCGTGCACGATGACGGTCGCCAACGACGTCACGGAGCAGAGGGAACTGGAAGCGAAGCTGCGCCAGGCGCAGAAGATGGAGGCGGTAGGCCGCCTCGCAGGCGGCGTCGCCCACGACTTCAACAACATGCTTCAGGTGATCATTGGCTACGCGTCGATCGCGCAGAGCCAGGAGCCGGACTCTCCTCAGATCCGAACGGCGCTCGAGATGATCCTGAACGCCTCGTCGCGCTCGGCGGATCTGACGCGTCAACTGCTCGCCTTCGCGCGGATGCAGGCGGTCGAGCCGCGGACGGTGGACGCGAAAGCCGCGCTTGACGGTATTGTCCGGATGCTCGAGCGCGTGGTGGGTGAGCAGTTCAGCATCGAGTGTGAGGTCGCCACCGGCATCGGACAGCTGCACATTGATCCCTCCCAGCTCGACTCGCTCCTCGCGAACCTCGTCATCAACGCCAGGGACGCGATGCCCGACGGCGGTGTCATCGCAATAGAAGCGCGCAGCGAAACGCTCCCGCAGCGCATGGCTGCTGAGCACGACGTTGACGCGGGCGACTTCTGCATGATAACGGTAAGCGACACGGGCACCGGAATGGACCAGCACACGATCGAGCACATCTTCGAACCGTTCTACACGACCAAGGAGCTCGGACTGGGCACGGGGCTGGGGCTCTCGACCGTCTACGGGGTCGCGACGCAGAACGGCGGATTCGTGGCCGTGGAGAGCGAGGTGGACAAGGGGACGACGATGCGCGTATACCTGCCCTGGTGCGAGGGCCGCGACTCGAACGAGGAGACTCGCGCGGACCGGGTCCGCGACGATGCCCGGAACGAGCGAGTCGTGCTCCTCGTCGAGGATGACCCTGAGGTTCTCGAGATCACCTCGCATATGATGCGCCGGATCGGGTTTCAGGTGGTTGCGACCGGCGAACCCCAACACGCGGTGGAGCTGATGAACGACGGGATAGGCGCGATCGATCTCGTGGTCACCGACGTAATCATGCCGCAGATGAACGGCCATGAGCTCGTATGCGCGCTGCGCGAGATCGACCCGAATCTGCCGGCGCTCTACACGTCGGGGTACCCGGCGGACGCGATCGGGCCGAAGGGCATCCTTGACGCCGACGTTCACTTCCTGCCCAAGCCGTTCGATCAGGAGAGACTCGCGGCGAAGATCCGCGAGGTACTGGAGCCGTGATGAAACTCACCGCCTGCCGACTGCGGCGTCGCACTGTACTGCTATGGCTCGCGGTCCTCACGCTGGCTGTGCCCGCCGCACTCGCCGCGCAGCCCCTGCTCCGAATCTCACTCGAGAACACGGAAGATCACGTCCAGGTGAAGGCGGTCCAACGGTTCGCCCAGGCACTCGCCGATCGGACGAGAGGAGAGCTTCGGGTGGAGCTCTACGCCGACGGCCGTCTCTTCCGCGACCGGGATGTTGTTGCGGCACTCGTACACGGCCAGGTGGAAATGGCGGTGCCCGGCACCTGGCAACTCGACCGGTTCGAACCGGCGGTCGGCATTCTGCTGCTTCCCCCGTTCTACGGACGTGACCGCAACTTCATCTCCGAGCACATGGACGACCTGGTCGACGGCATGCTCGGCCAGGAGATCAATCGACGCCTGGAGGAGAGTACGGGAGCGGTCGTGCTCGGTCGGTGGATAGACCTTGGTCCCGTTCACCTCTTCACTGTGCGCCGCCCGGTACGGCGGCACGACGACATCAAGGGGCTGCGGATCCGCTACGCCGGCGGCGTGGTCAACGAGATGCGCCTCGCGGCGCTGGGAGCCGAGCCCATGCTTGTTCCGTGGCCGGACTTTCCCCAACGACTCGCCGGCGGCGAGGTGGACGGGGTACTGACGTCGTTCGAGACGGTGGCAAGCGCGCGCCTCTGGGAGGCGGGCGTTCGCTACGCCTTCGAGGACGCGCAGTATGTGGGTCAGTACGTGCCGCTCGTGAGCCCACAGTTCTGGCGCAGGCTTCCCGAATCGCTTCGGACCGCCGTCACGGAGACGTGGCAGGAGCACGTGGATCAGGCACGCTCGGACGCGGCCGCCGCGCAAGCAGCCGCGCGCCGGAGGCTTCAGGAGCACGGTGTGACCATCGTGACCCCGTCGACCGCCGAACTGCGGCGCGTGCGGATGCTTCTGAACGAGACGGGACAGGAGATGATCCGTCGGCTGGGCGTCGACCATTCACTGCTGCCGCTGGTTCCGGATCCGTGACCACTCGGACAGATGGAGGAGCACGGATCAGATCAGGCCTGATCTTCGCCCTCGTTCTCGGTTCGGCGGCCGTGTTCATCGCCGCGATCGGCGCCTGGGTCTCAATCCGTGAGCGTTCGGAGCAGTTGGCCATGGGCGCCTATGCATCACAGGTGCAGGCGCAGCTTCTCGCCGAACATTCGGCGGCGGTCTTCCGCCAGATTCAGTCTTCGCTCCACTCGATCGTACCGCTCTTTGCCGGTGGGGACTTCGAGGACCGCCTCCCGGCCGGATGCGCGGCAGTCCGCCGGATGGTGGTAGTGGCGCCGGCACTCTCGAATGCAGCGATCGTAGACGGTTCTGGAAACGTGAGATACTGTACGAGCCCCGGTCTGATCCCGGCGATCGATACCGAGCAGCTGCAGGAGCTCCACAAGGAACGCATGCTCGACTTCGACGTCGACAGACTCATCGCCGGGGACGACGTCTACATGCGGGTCAGCGTACGGCTCGACACGCAGGAAGGCGCCTACGGCGGCGCCGTCGTAGGGCTTGTGTCGCGCGACTATTTCGTGCAACGTTTCGAGGACTACGGAACGATTGACGTTCACCTGATCGCGATGTACGGCCCGTTCGGAACGGTACTGGCCGGCTGGGCAGCGGCTCAGGAACAGGCCGATGATCTGCAGGATATCGCCCTCCTGTCCGGGCTCCCAGCGACGGAGCTCCTTACCGGAGGCCTGAAGACGATGACCTCGACACGCGTGATCGCGTCGGTCTATCCGCTTCCGGACTTCCCGTACCGGATCGTGGTCGCGTACGAGACGGGAGCGCTCCTGTCCGACTGGCGCCGCCGCACGTGCCAGACCGGCGCGATTCTTGCATTCCTGATCATCACGATCGTCGTATCGGCGACCCTGGTGCGGCGCACCGTGTCCAGGCGCCTCAAGACAGAGGCTGAGCTCGCGCAGAGCAAGGCGCGGGAACTGGAACACCGCACGAAGACCCTTCAGCGACTCCGGGCGCTTGCTGGAAGCCTCGCGCACGATATCAACAACCGGATGATGGTCGTAGGCGGAAACGCGGAGATCATCCGGTTGGCGGGACACCTTCCGCCGGACACGCTCCAGTCGGTCGACCGAATTCGCGACGCCGCCGAGCGGGCGGCGCAGCTCTGCGAACGAATGCTCGCCGCCGCGGGCGGCGCCACGATGTCGGCGCGCACTATTGAGCCGATGGCGGTGATTCGCGAAAATGAGCTGGCTTTCCGGGAACTCGTGGGCACGGACGTGGTGCTTCGCCTCAAGGCGGACGAGCCCTTGCCGCGTGTCACGGCGGACACCTACCTTCTCAGACAAGCAATCGCGGCACTCCTGGAAAACGCAAAGGAAGCGCTCGGGGAATCAGACCGGACGATCGAGCTCCATCTCGCCCCGGTTGACCACTGCGAGGCGGGCGTCGAGGGAGTCGCGATCTCGGAGGAGCTTCCGGCCGGCAGATACCTGGGGATCTCGGTCCGCGATTCGGGCTCCGGAATGGGTCCGGACATCCTCGCGAAGGTCTTCGATCCCTTCTTCAGCACCCGCTTCATTGGACGCGGACTCGGACTGCCGGCTGCGGCGGGCACCGCGCGTCAGCACGGCGGAGCGATCATCGCGGAGAGCCGGGAGGGCGCAGGATCTCGCGTCACGATCCTGCTTCCGTGCTGCCCGGCGTAACAGCGCGCACGAACTGCTTCTCGTAGAGCCCGCGGTAGATCGTCGATCCTGCCATGAGCTCGTCGTGGGTTCCGCTCTCGTGGATACGGCCGTCGGTTATCACGTAGATGCGGTCCGCGTTGCGTACGGTCGTCAGGCGGTGGGCGATGACGATCGCGGTGCGGTTGGCGAGCAGGTGGTCGAGCGCGCGCTGGATGAGCGCCTCGGTATAGGTGTCCACGCTCGAAGTGGCCTCGTCCATGATGAGGAT
This sequence comes from Spirochaetales bacterium, assembly GCA_007130265.1. GTDB lineage: Bacteria > Spirochaetota > Spirochaetia > DSM-27196 > SLST01 > SLST01. Next base: position 3,092 of record SLST01000418.1, on the reverse strand, counting down.
CCGCGGGTCTACGAGCATCGCTCGTGCGATGCTCAGGAGCTGTCGCTGGCCGGTAGAGAGATTAACGCCACCTTCATAGACGCGGGTGCGGTACCCGTCGGCGAGGTTGGCGATGAACCCGTGGGCCAGAGCGCCTCTCGCCGCTGCCTCGATCTCTTCCTGCGTGACGCTGTCCTTCCCGTACCCGATGTTCTCCGCGATCGTCCCGGGGAAGAGGATTGGGTCCTGCGAGACGTAACCCATCCGGCGGTGCAGACTGGAAGCCGTCGCGTCACGCACGTCCACGCCGTCGATCAGCACCGCCCCCGAGTCGACGTCGTAGAAGCGGCAGACCAGGTTCGTAATAGTGCTCTTGCCCGCGCCGGTGGGGCCAACGATCGCGATCGTCTCTCCCGGATCAGCCCGCAGACTGATGCCGTGCAGCACCTCGACCCCCTCGACGTAGGAGAAGCGCACATCGCGGAACTCGACGCGGCCCTCGATCGTGGTGAGCTCGGTCGCGCCCCGGCGATCGGTGACCTGCGGCTGCGAGTCGAGGAGCTCGAGCACGCGCTCGCCGCCGGCGCTCGCCGACTGAAGCGTCGTGAAGAGCTGGCTCATCTCGCGGATAGGGACGAAGAAGCGGCTGACGTAGCTCATGAACGCCACGATGACCCCGATCGTGACCGTCCCGCCGAGCGCCATCAACCCGCCGGCCGCGAGCACGATGCAGGTCGCCGCCACTCCCAGAACATCAATCGCCGGCAGAAAGATGAACGACAGGCTCATCGCACGCACGTGGGCGCGTCGGTTCTCGCGGTTGGAAACCTCGAACTGCTCCTGGCTCTTCTCCTCCTGCGCGTACGACTGGATCACCCGCATGCCGCCGATGTTCTCAGCGAGATTCCCGACGAGCGTCGCCACCTTCTCGCGCGTGTCGCGGAAGGCGACCTTGGCGCGACGCGAGAAGATCACCGTCGCGAGCACCATGACCGGGAGAATCGTGAAGGTGACAAGCGCGAGACGGACGTCCATCGCGAGCATCACGCCAATCGTCCCGGCGATCAACACCGTGTCACCGAGCAGCGTCACGAGCCCCTCACTGAGCAGGTTGTTGATCACCGCCACATCGTTCATCACACGCGATACGGTCACTCCGACGATGTGCGTGTCGTGGTACGCGACCGAGAGATGCTGCAGATGGTCGAAGAGCCGCGCGCGCACGTCGTAGAGCACCCGCTGCCCGAGGAGCGAGAGAATGTACATCTGGGACGCAGCAGCGAGATAGGTGGCAGCCATCGCGACGGCGAGCCAGGCTCCGTTTCGCCACAATCCCGAAAGGTCGCGCTGGACAATGTTGACGTCTATGATCACCCGTGTCAGGTAGGGCACTAGCAGGCCCGACGCGGTCGTCACGAACATAAGGGACACCGCGGCAACGAGGCGTGGCCAGTAGGGCAGGACGAACCCGAAGAGCCGCAGGAGCACGCGCCCCTGGATCTTCCCGTCTTCGTGTCCGCCCATCGCGTGAAGCAGCCCGCGCGGTCCGCCGACATGCCCGCCCATCATGCGTCGGCCTCCCGCAGCTGGTGAGCGAAGATCTCCGCGTAGGGGCCGCTCGTCCGCAGGAGCTGCTCGTGCGGGCTCTCTTCGACGGTGCGATGCGCTTCCGCCGCGACTCGGCCGTGCTCGAGCAGGAGGACGTGGTCGGCGCCCATGATCGTGCTGAGTCGCTGCGCGATGATGATGGAGGTGCGTCCGGTCATCAGGTGCGCCATCGCCTCCTGGATGAGGCCCTCGGTCTCGGTATCCACACTCGAGGTCGCGTCGTCGAGGATGAGGATCCTCGGGTTCTTGAGAATCGCACGGGCGATCGAGAGCCGCTGTTTCTGACCTCCGGAGAGGGTGACTCCCTTTTCGCCGACGTGCGTCTCGTAGCCGTCGCGAAGCGAAACGATGAAATCGTGGATGTGCGCGGCTTTCGCCGCGGCGTGAACTCCGGTCTCGTCGGCGTCGGGCCGGCCAAAGGCGATGTTCTCCCTGATGGTCGAGGCGAAGAGGATCGTGTCCTGGAGAACCGTGCCGATGTGCTCGCGCAGCGACCTGATACGCACCGTTCTGATGTCACAGCCGTCGATCAGTATCCGTCCGGAGGTTGGATCGTAGAAGCGGGGGATGAGGTTGATGATCGACGACTTGCCCGAACCGGTCCCGCCAAGGAGCGCGAGCTTCTCCCCGGGATCGACAACGAACGAGACGTGATCGAGCACGCGTCGGCTTCGCGCGTAGGAAAACGAGACATCCTCGAACCGTATCTCGCCCTCGACCGCCGGCAGATCGACGGCGTCGGGAGCGTCGGAGATCTCCGAGTCGAGGTCAAGAATCTCGAAGATTCGTTCGGCGGAGGCCGACGCCTGGGCGATCGCGCTCAGAATCCACCCGAACCGCCGGACCGGCACGAGAAGCTGGGCGAGGTACGTCATGAAGGCCACGAGCGCCCCGATCGTCACGGTGCCCTGGATCACCATGCGGCCGCCTCCGACGATCACGATCAGGGTACCGGCGGCGGCAAGCAGTTCCATGGACGGCAGAAAGAGCGCGCGCAGCCGTGCTTCCACGCGCTGGATGCGAAGAAGCGCGCGGTTCTGCACGTCAAACTGCTCGATCTCGCGCGGCTCGCGGGCGAACGCCTTGACGATCCGTGCTCCGTGGAGGTTCTGCTCGAGCCTGGAGGTGAGCTGCGCCTCCCGATCGCGCACCTTCATAGAGAGCGGACGAAACTGCGAACCGAACCGAAGCGCGCCGAAGACGAGAAAAGGCATGACGGAAAAGGTGAGCAGCGCCAGGCGCGGGTTGATGATGAACATCGCGACGGTAACGCCGATCACCTGGGTTCCGAGCTGTACGAGATGCAGCACCGCGCGGCCGGTGAGAAAGCGGATGCGGTCCACGTCCTGAACGCTTCGCGCGAGGAGCTGACCGGTCTCCGACTCGTCGTGGAAACTGAACGAGAGCTCCTGCAGCTTCCCGTGGAAGCGGTTTCGGATATCGTAGGCGACTCCCTGCGAGCTCGTCTCCGTCCAGACGCCGGTGAGGTAGGTCATGACCCCCTT
>SLST01000447.1 GCA_007130265.1 Spirochaetales bacterium | reverse complement strand
GGCCGGGATTGAAAACAATGGCGGCATTATTCGGCGGGCCTTCGAAATAGGTTCCGTAAGGATCGGTCTTCAGCCGCAAATGCCCGTCCCTCCCGAGAAGCTCGAACTTGTACTTCTCTCCTTCCTCAAGGCCTGGAACGAAAATCTCCCAGACTCCGGACAAGCCGAGCGGACGCATCTGGTGATATCTCCCGTCCCAATGATTGAAGTCTCCCACAACGGAAACCCGCCGGGCGTTCGGCGCCCAGACCGCGAAATGAACACCTGAAACGTCGCGGATCGTCAGCGGACGCGAGCCCAGCTTTTCGAAGACCTGGTGATCGCTGCCTTCTTTGAACAAAGAAAGCTCCTGCTCTCCGAGCACCGGACCGAACGAATACGGATCGAAAAACTGCCTGACTTCCCGATTCTGATCCTCGGCCCGCAAACGGTATGGAAAGCTTTCCGTTGCATCAGGAATCAACACCTCGAAAAAGCCGGCCTCGTCGAGGCAGGTCAGACACCCGAGGATGCGGTCCAGTCTACCGTCGCGTCGTTCGTCCGCACCTTCCGGGGACTGCGCGAAGCGCGCCTCGCAGAGAAGGCCCAGGACGTACGCGATATAGGACGCAAACTGCTCGCGAACCTGTCCGAGAACGACACCTCGCGCGAACCGGTCTCCGGACACATCGTCGTCGTGCAGGATGTTCTCCCAAGCGACCTCGTTCGTCTTGCGATGGAGCATGCCTCGGGAGTGGTGATGCTCGGCTCCACGGTGACGGCGCATATCGCGATTCTCGCGCAATCGCTGGGCCTGCCGGCGCTCATGACGAATGACCGGCGCGCGCTGGAGATCGCTTCGCGTACGCCGCTCCTGCTGGATGCCGAAGCGGGCAGGCTCCTGATCTCCCCTACCGCCGAGCAGCTCCTCGATCACGGCATCGGCGCCGCTCCGGTCTCGACCGCAAACCGCGTCTTCTCCGAAGCGCCCGAACGCACGACGCCTGAGCCCAATGCAGCGCGCGCGGTAGGCGTGCAACTCTATGCGAACGTCAACCTCCTGAGCGATGCGCGACGCGGCGCCGCACTCAAGGCCGACGGTATCGGGCTCTATCGAAGCGAGTTTCCCTTCATCGTCAGGAACGACTACATCAGCGAGGAAGAACAGTACCGCGTCTACCGGACAATCGTGCGCAGCATGCCCGGCAAGCCAATCGTCCTACGCACCGCGGATATCGGCGGTGACAAGCTGCTCGCGGGCAGAGAGGAAGAGCGCAACCCGTTCCTCGGGGTGCGCGGCATCCGCTTCTCGCTCGCGAACCGGCCGCTGTTCCGCGAGCAGCTGCGCGCGATGCTGCGTGCCGGCCACGATGCGGATCTTCGCGTCATGTTTCCCATGGTTTCGAGCGTCGAGGAGATCGAGGATGCCCGCGAGGAGCTCGCGGCATCGATCCGGGATCTCGAGCGGGAAGGCAAGCCCCACCACCCGGACCCCCAGGTCGGGGCGATGATCGAACTCCCGGCGGCGGTCGTCGCAATCGAGGATCTTGTCGATGCGACCGACTTCCTGTCGATCGGGACGAACGATCTGATCATGTACCTGCTCGCCGTCGACCGGACAAACGAACGGCTGAGCGAGCTCTACCGCAGCCACCACCCGGTCGTGCTGCGCACGATCGCCGACGTCGCACGTCGGATAGGAGACCGCATCGATTCGTTGAGCGTCTGTGGCGAGAGCGCCGCCGACCCGGTGATGATCCCGTTCTACCTCGGCATCGGCATCCGCAAGCTGAGCGTTGCGCCGCGCCGCTTCCGCCTCGTCCGGGAGACCCTTGCCCGGTACACCTGCGAGCAGGCCGAGCAGTACGCCTCCGAGCTCCTTGCGATCCGCAGCCTTCGCGAGATGAACCGGTTTCTGACGGACCTCAAACCACCGGCTCGCGAGGTGAGTGTCCCTCAACAGGATTGAGCCTCGCACCGGGCGGCGGCGTGAGTGGCCCACGAAGGAGCGGGTCGTCGGTGTTCTTCATCCACCGGTCGAGACGCATCCGCAGGTCGTCGCGAATGGTCCGCAGTCGCTCGTCACCGATCCGATTGCACCGCTCGAACGGATCGTACCACAGATCGTAGAGCTGCTCCGACGCCTGCGGTTCATCGGCCCACCCCGACGCGAGAAAGAAATCCTTCGACGCTCCGTCATCCACGTTCGGCAGGACGGCGCGTCCGTACGCGTCGTACCGACGAATCAGCTTGTACCGCTCAGTCCGCACCGCACGTTTGGGTTCGGCGGCCGCGTGGAAGTTGACCTCGGCAAAGATCTCCTGCCGCACAGGCGGTGCGTCCGGCGGTGCCTCCGGCACCCCGCCCTCGAGCAGGGGCAGGAGCGAGACGCCTTCGAGCCAGTCGGGATGGGGGAGATCGAGCAGATCGCAGAGCGTCGGAAAGAGGTCGACCTGACTCGCGAGCGCGTCTACCCGGACCGGTGGTTGTCCGGGAATCCGAAGGAGGCACATGACGCCGATCCCCGCGTCCTTGAGCGTGCACTTCATCGAAGGAAATGCGATACCGTGGTCGGTCGTGCAGAGCACGATTGTCTCGTCGGCGAGTCCGGAGCGCTCGAGCGCATCGAGGACGACCCCGATCTTCCGGTCGAGCTCCGCGGCGCTCTTGCGGTAACGAGCGAAGTCCTCGCGAAGCGGCCGGCGGTCCGGATAGCCGGGAGCTACCGACGCGCCCGGCCCGTCAACGAGACGCGACTCGTCGGCAGTGAGCTCCGGGAAATCCCGGTGCGTCTCGAAGAACCCGCACGAGAGGAGGAAGGGGCTCGACGGCTTCGACTCGAGCCAGGAAGCAGCCTGCAGTTCAGCATGCTCCGCCCCACCGAGGCGTTCGGTGTACCCGATCCGGGCCGCGGCATCGTCGCCCGCGGCGACATGCTGGACGCCGGAGAGCGCGGCGGTATATCCGTGGCCCACGAAGAAGGGTGCGATGTGGTGGCTGTAGTCGGGCATCAGGAATCCACGGTGCGCGAGGCCAAGCTGGCCGCAGCTGTGCGCATACTGCCCGGTGAGAAGCGCGGCACGGCTCGGCGAGCAGGTGGGATTGGCGCAGAACATGGAGCCGAACAGGACGGACTGGGAGGCAAGGCCCATCAGGTTGGGCGTCGGTACCGGGTACCCATACGGCTCCACGATTCGCCCCGTGTCGTGCGAGTGGATGTATATGACGTTCTTCGGCTTCGCCATCGAGTCCTCCGTTGCGGTTCACTGTAGCAGGCCGCAAGGCTCGCGGGAAGCAGTGCGCACCATGGACAACCGACGGGTCCTTACGGCTGCTCGGCCCGACCGACCACCTCGCTCACGAACGCCTGCGCCTTCTCCCTTATCTCGTCGCGTATTGGGCGCACGAAGGCGAGCTTCTCCTCCATCGTGCCGGTCGCCTTTGACGGGTCGGGGAAAGGCCAGTGGAGCCGCCGCTTCTCCGCGGGAAAGATCGGACACCGCTCGGCCGCCTCCCTGTCGCAGACGGCAATCACATAGTCGAACCGCTCGCCGGTCTCGTGGAGGTCGAAGACGCTGCGCGTCTGCTTGCTGGCGATATCGATCCCGTCCTCCTTGAGAAGCTCGACGACGGTTGGGTTGAGCGAACCCGGTTCGATTCCGGCACTCGTCACCTCGAGCCGATCGCCGGCGGCGAGCCGTATGTACTCCTCGGTCATCTGACTGCGGGCGCTGTTGTGGATGCAGATCGCGAGTACCCGTGGCTTATGGCTCATAGCGGACTCCTTTCACTGCCGCAGCGGTAGCATGCGCGCACGGGCAGTGAGAAGTCAAGCGGTCCGCTGATCGCGCGCGGGGTCGCCCGGGCTCGACATCTCGAAGCCGCGGCGCGCGAGCGCGGCAACCGCGACTCCGGTGATAATGATCGTATCCATGGTCTCCTCTGGTGGTCAGGGTGGCTCGGCGGCGGCCCATTGTTTCTCGTAGAGCATACGGTACGCCCCGCTTGAGCGCAGGAGCTCGTCGTGAGTCCCCGCGCCGCGCAGCTCGCCGTCGTCGATCAGGAGCACCGAGTCCGCGTGCCTGAGCGTCGAAAACCGGTGCGCAATGATGAAGGTCGTCCGCCCGCCGCGCACGGTCGCCATCCCGTCCTGGATGAGCGACTCGGTCAGAACGTCCACGTGCGCCGTCGGCTCGTCGAGCATGAGCACCCGTGGGTCGGCCAGGAGCACGCGAGCGAGCGCGATGAGCTGCCGCTGCCCGCCGGAGAGCAGGTGACCGGCCTCGCCGACGTCGGTCTCGTAGCCCCGGGGAAGCGAGGCGACGATCTCGTGCGCCCTGCTCTCGCTCGCCGCCGTCTCCACCCGCTCGTCCGGCGCGTCGGGATCCCCGTAGCGGATGTTCTCACCGATCGTGCCGGCGAAGAGGTAGGCCTCCTGGGGGAGAAGGACGATAAGCCGACGTAGCTCCGCGTGGTCGATCTCGCGAAGGTCTATGCCGTCGAGCGCGATACTCCGGGTGCGGGGATCGTAGAGCCGGGCGAGCAGGTGCGCGAGCGTCGTCTTGCCCGCGGCGACGATGAAACCGGTGTTACCGCCGGCCCCGGAGCGATCGAGAACGAGCCTGATCATCCACGGCGGCACGAGCTCGAAGGCGGCGCTCACAGCCGACACCAGCGCGACCAGCGCAAGCAGCCCCGGATGGTAGCGGAAGAACCAGAGCATGCGGGCCAGGACTCGCCGGGCTGAGCCGCACCGGCGCGCACGCCGTACTTGATCGTTTTCTTGTGCCTTTCTACACTGCGGCCAACCGGGGGAGTGGTGAGAGATACACATGATGAGGCCGGACGGACGCAGATCAGGCGCAGTCGCTTCCTGCGCGACGTCCTGATTTGTTCGCTTGGAGCGTACGGCGGGCCTGAGTCGCACATCGGCGTCTTCCTCAACCAGCTCGTCAAGAAGCGCAAATACCTGACCGAAGAAGACCTCATCGAGCTTCTCGCGCTCTGCACGATGCTTCCCGGGCCGTCGAGCACGCAGACGATCGTCTCCGTGGGGTATCGTGCCGGCGGCCCGGTGCTCGCCTTCCTCACGCTGCTCGTCTGGGCCTTGCCGGTACTCGTGCTGATGACTCTGGCGAGCTTTGCATACGGCTGGCTTGACAGCCGCGGACTCTCCACGGGGGTCCTGAGATACATCGGGCCGATGGCGATCGGGTTCATCGGCTACGCCGCCGT